>RGVT01000158.1 GCA_010027105.1 Planctomycetia bacterium | reverse complement strand
CGGCTTCATAAGCCGGGTGTCGCCGGTTCAAGTCCGGCCGCTGCTATTCGCAGTTGTGCACGAGACGGCGCACGCCGATTCTTCACTGCCCGTGAACGCCGCCGTCGGGTCAAGTGTCCGTCGGGGTGCGCTGCGAGTCTTTTGTGTCAGTCTTGCGAGAGAACCGGGGTAGCATCAAGGCGAAAAACGATCAGTGTGGCCGATTCACACGCATCAGTTTTCCTGCGAGAGACGGAGCGCCGCCAACAGCCGCATCGATTCGAGCGGCAAGCGCCAAGAAATCACTGTCGGTTGTGCACACGATAATCCCCGGATGACTTGGAGTCTCGTCGTGGAGTTTCACAAAGTGCCGACGGTTGAGCGTGATCAGGCTGCGGCCTTGATCGATCGCGAACTTCAGCACCATGTGGTCAGGGATGGATTGCCCGCCAAGGCCGCTTTCCTGTACCGTCATCACGTCGTGCCCCATCCGCCGTAGTTCTTCCGCCACGGGGAGCGGAACATTTTCGTTTGTGTACAACGTGGCCACGCGGTGGCAGTCCTCAGGCGGTTTCGTTGTCGCGGATTTGCTGCTCGATTTCAGCCGGGTGGGCATGCCAATAGGCCCACGTCTCGACGAGATCCTGTGCCCGCAGCGTCGGGTAGGCCCGCAAGAGGTCGGCCTCGCTGGCCCCGAGTCTACGCGTCTGAACGAGCAGCCACACGGGAATTCGCGTGCGAACGACACAAGGCTCACCGCCGCAGATCTCCGGCCGGGTGTCGATCCCGGGAAAACTTTCTTCAAGCTGGGAAACGATGTCCTTCACCAGCCGCGCCTTCTCGCCACGCGTGAGGCGGCCGATCAGATCGATTGCCTGTTCAAGGGACGTCATTGGAGTCTCTCTTCGCTCGGCAACCCTCTGGAACTACACACGCACAACGCGACCGCACTGTTCGTAGGGGAGTGTACAAAGAGGCACATACACAAAACAACAACCGCAACCGCGGAGATGCTCATACGCCGAGTGTCGCCCGTTCGAGTCCGGCCGCTGCTCGTGGAATCAGAGGAAGGGAAAAGCGTAGACGCTGCCAAGGAGAGCCTCCGGGCGGCGATTGAGCTGACCCTCGAGGACCGCCGCGAGGACATCCTCCGCGGCAAAGGATAGGTCGGCCAATGGCACTTCGGCAAGCGTCGGCCGAGCGGGGCGGATCACGACGAGCACCAGCCGGAACCGGTCGGGCTGGATGCGGCCCGATCGTGTAGGTGCCGAAGAGCTTCCTATCCACGCTCAAGGCCGGATTTGTCTCGTCGGCGCAGACCGGCCTTGAAACCGCTCTTCGCGCGGGCCGGGGGCTGGGCCGGCCAGCTCACCGTCGCCGGCATGGCCTGCGACGACGTCGGCCCAAAAGACGGCGACTGCGCTGCCGCGCTTGGGCCGGTCAGAACGCAGGCCCCGATCAACGGAACGCGAATCGACGTGAGCCACAACGCATGTCGTATCGAATGCATGAAGAGATCCTCCCAGGCGATCCGCTGAGGAGGCAATCGCAAAACGACAGGCAGTCAATTCGGCCGGCGAAAAATCTCAAGCCGCCAGTCCAAATGCTCATGGACGGGCCGCGTGCGCGACGCGAGAATCTCACGCGGAGGAGCAGCCATGTCCGCGGCCAGTCCCGCCCGTCCCGTCCGCACCGCCATCGTCGGCCTCGGCTTCGGCGCCGAGTTCATCCCCATCCACCAGCGGCATCCCCACGCCGAACTCGTGGCCATCTGCCAGCGGTCGCAGGACAAGCTCGACCAGGTGGGCGACGCCTACGGCGTCGCGCGGCGCTACCAGAGCTATGCCGACGTGCTGAAGGACACGGAGATCGACGCCGTCCACATCAACTCGCCGATCCCCGACCACGGCCCGATGTCGATCGCGGCCCTCGAGGCTGGCAAGCACGTGATGTGCACCGTGCCGATGGCGACGAGCCTCGACGACTGCCGGAAGATCGTCGAGCTCTCGGCGAAGACGGGTCTCAAATACATGATGGCCGAGACGGTCGTCTACGCCCGTGAATTTCTGTTCATCAAGCAGATGGCCGACAAGGGCGAGCTCGGCAGGATCCAGTTCGTGCAGGCCAGCCACCAGCAGGACATGGACGGCTGGCCGAACTACTGGCCGGGTCTGCCGCCGATGCACTACGCGACCCACTGCGTGGGCCCCTGCCTCGCGCTCGAGCGCAAAGACGCGGAGGAGGTGAGCTGCTTCGGCTCGGGCCGGATCCGCGACGAGCTGGTGAAGCACTACGGCTCGCCGTTCGCCATCGAGAGCGCGCACGTGAAGCTCCGGAAGAGCGACGTCGTGGCCCGCGTCATCCGCTCGCTCTTCGACACGGCGCGGCAGTATCGCGAGAGCTTCGACGTCTACGGCTCGAAGAAGAGCTTCGAGTGGCAGCTCTGCGACGGGGAGGAACCCGTTGTGCACACGGCGAAGGTGCCAGAGCCTGAAATCCCGAAGCGGGTGCCCGTGCCCGACTTCGCCCACCTTCTCCCCGAGCCGATCCAGCGGTTCACGACCGGCGGCGTCTACGATGCCGACGACCACCAGCACCTCTCGTTCACGCAGGGGGGCGGCCACGGCGGCAGCCATCCGCACCTCGTGCACGAGTTCGTGACGGCCCTGGTCGAGGGCCGCGATCCGTATCCCAATGCCAGGCAGAGCGCCAACTGGACCTGCACCGGCATCCTGGCCCACGAGTCGGCCATACAGGGAGGCGCTATCATGAAACTACCCGAATGGAGTTTTTCCACGTAGGACAGGCTTCAGCCTGTCACGAAACCCGGAGTTCACGATGACCGCACGAACTTCCCACTTGCTCGGGGCGATGCTCATCATCCTCACGCAGGCGGCCTGCGCCGCCCACGCCGCCGACGCCCCGCTCAAGGTCCTCTTCCTCGGCGACAACGGCCACCATCGCCCCGCCGAGCGGTTCGCCCAGCTCCAGCCCGGGCTCGCGCCCCGCGGCATCGAACTCGTCTACACCGAGAAGGTCTCCGACCTCGATCCGCAGGTGCTCGCGGCCTACGATGCGCTCGCCGTCTACGCCAACATCGACAATCTCCCGCCGACCGCCGAGGCCGCCATCCTCGAATTCGTCCGCGGCGGCAAGGGGCTCGTGCCGCTCCACTGCGCGAGCTACTGTTTCCGCAACTCGCCGGCGTGGATCGACCTTGTGGGAGCCCAGTTCCAGAAGCACGGTACGGGCGAATTCCGCACGGTGAACATCGCCCCGGGCCACCCGATCATGCAGGGCTTCGGCGGGTTCAAGAGCTGGGACGAGACCTACGTGCACACGAAGCACAACGACCGCGGCCGCACGATCCTCGAGGAGCGGGTGGAGGGAGAAAGCCGCGAGCCGTGGACGTGGGTGCGCCAGGAGGGCAAAGGCCGCGTGTTCTACACGGCCTGGGGCCACGACCAGCGCACGTGGAGCCATCCCGGCTTCCACAATCTGGTCGAGCGCGGCATCCGGTTCGCCGCGGGCCGGGATCCCCAGGCGGCGGGCGCCTACGTCGACCACCCCGCGATGACGAAGCCGCCGGCGGGCCTCGCGGCGCTGGAGTACGAGCCGGCGAAGGTGCCCTTCTACACGCCGGGCGGCGACCGCAAGGGAGACAAGCAGATCGCGACGATGCAGAAGCCGCTCGCGCCGGCGGAGTCGCTGAAGCACGCCATCACGCCGGAAGGTTTCCGCGTCGAGCTCTTCGCCTCGGAGCCCTTGCTCGCGGGCAAGCCTCTCGCGCTGTGCTTCGACGGTGACGGAGCCGTCTCCGTAGCCGAGAGCGTCGATTACCCCAACGACCTTGTCGAGCCCACGCGGGAAGACCCCGCGGCCCCCGTCGAGGGGCACGACCGGATCGTGAAGCTCACCGACACCGACGGCGACGGCAAGGCCGACCGCCGCGACGTGTTCGCGGAACAGCTCTCGATCCCCACGAGCCTGCTCGCCCACGACGGCGGCCTGATCGTGGCGATGGCCCCGAACCTGCTCTATCTCAAGGACACCGACGGCGACGGGAAGGCCGACCTGCGAAAGGTGCTGTTCACCGGCTGGGGCACGGGCGACACGCACGCCGGCCCGAGCAACCTCACCTGGGGTCTCGACGGCTGGGTGTACGGGATCGTGGGCTACTCGGGTTTCGCAGGCAAAGTTGGCGGCGAGGAGATGCGGTTCGGCTCCGGCTTCTGGCGGTGCCGTCCCGACGGCTCGAAGCTCGAATTCCTGCGCAGCACGAACAACAACTCGTGGGGCGTGGGGTTCAGCGAGGAGGGGCTCCTCTTCGGCTCGACGGCCAACGGCAACCCGAGCGAGCACATGCCGCTGGCCAACCGCGTCTACGAGCGGGTCCGCGGCTGGAGCGCCACCACGCTCGGCGGCATCGCCGGCTCTCCCGAGATGGAACTCGCCCCAAAGGTGGCCGGCGACGGCACCGTGGCGATCCGGCAGGTCGATCACCACGGCCACTTCACCGCGGCGGCCGGCCACCGGCTCTACACGGCCCGGGCCTACCCCCGCGAATACTGGAATCGCACCGCCTTCACCTGCGAGCCGACCGGCCACATCGTGGCGACGTTCGAACTCCTGCCCATGGGCGCGGCGTTCACGAGCCGGATGGCGTGGGATCTCGTCGCCAGCGACGACGAGTGGACCGCGCCTATTTCTGCGGACGTGGGTCCCGACGGCCAGATGTGGGTGATCGACTGGTACAACTTCATCGTCCAGCACAACCCCACGCCGGCCGGCTTCGAGACCGGCAAGCGCGGCGCCTACGTCACGCCGCTCCGCGACAAGACGCATGGCCGCATCTGGCGGGTGGTGCACGGCACGTCGCCTTCCATCGGACGGAAGTCGCTCGCCGGAGCCTCGCCCGATGAGCTCGTCGCCGCGCTTGCCGACGACAACATGTTCTGGCGGGAGCGGGCCCAGCGCAAGCTCGTCGAGCGGGCTGCCGGCCGGCCCGACGGCGGCCGCGACGTCCTGCCCGCGCTCATCCGGCTGGTCGAAAATCCTTCCGTCGATGCGATCGGCCTGAATCCCGGCGCGATCCACGCGATCTGGACGCTCGAGCAGCTCGGAGCCCTCGACGGCTCCACGACCGATTCGCTGGCGCTCGCGCGGGTGCAGTCGGCGCTCGCGCATCCGTCCGCGGGCGTCCGCATGAACGCGATCAAGGCGCTGCCGCGCGACGCGGGCACGCTCCACAAGCTTTCGGGATCGACGGTGATCGACGACCCCGCGCCGCTCGTGCGCCTGGCGGTGTTCGAGGCGCTCGGCGAGTGGCCGTCGTCGCCGGAGGCGGCGGCGCTCGTCACGAAGATCCTCGCCGATCCGCGCACGCTCGCCGACCCCGTGCTCGCCGACGCGGCCACGAGCGCCGCGGCCGTGCAGGCGGCCGGCGTGCTGCCCGCGCTCGTAACGCCGCAGGCCGCCGGCGGAAAAACCCCGCCCGCGCGGCTCGCGCTCGTCGAGCGGGTGGCCGAGCACGTGGCCCGGGGAGCCGACGGACCGGCCGTCGCCGCGGTGCTCGTGAAGCTCGCGGCCGCGCCGCAGGATCTGGCGGTCGCCGCGCTCGCGGGCCTCGCCCGCGGCTGGCCGAAGGACCAACCGGCGGAACTCGGCCCCGAGGCCGAAGCCGCCCTGGTGTCGCTCGTCGACGCCCTGCCGGCCCAGGCCCAGGGGCAGGTCGTCACGCTCGCCCAGCGCGTCGGATCCAAGGTGCTCGACTCGCGGATCGGCCGGATCAGCGACGCACTCGTGGCGGGTATCGACGACGCCGGGGCCGCCGACGCCGACCGCATCGCCGCGGCGGAAAAACTCGTCCAGCTGCGTCCGGCCGACGCCGCGGTCGTGGACATCGTCATGCAGCGGGTGGGCGGCAAGGCGGGCCCGGAAGTGTCCGCCGGCCTGCTCGCCGCCCTCGGCCGATCGACCGTGGCGGAGGCGCCCGCGGCGATCCTCGACCGGCTGGCGTCGTTCACGCCGCCGGTCCGCGAGGCGGCCATCCGCACGGTGCTCGCGAATCGCGACTGGGCGGCGCTCCTCGTCGACCGGCTGGAAAAGAAGACCGTCGCGCTCGGCGACGTGCCGATCGCGGACCGCTCGAAGCTCACCGAGCACCCGGACCGCCCCGTGCGCGACCGGGCGAAGAAGGTGATCGCGGCCGGCGGCGGCCTGCCGAACGCCGACCGCCAGAAGGTGATCGACGACATCCTCCCGGTCGTCGCGAAGGGGGGCGACGCGGCGCGGGGCAAACTCGTCTTCAAGGAAAACTGCGGCACGTGCCACATGCACTCGGGCGAAGGGGGCAGGGTGGGGCCTGAGCTCACCGGCATGGCCGTGCATCCCGCGCACGAGCTCTTGATCCACATCCTCGACCCGAACCGGTCCGTCGAGGGCAACTACCGGGCCTACACCGTCACGACGGACGACGGCCGCGTGGTGACCGGGCTCCTCGCCGCCGAGAGCAGGACGGCGGTCG
>RGVT01000157.1 GCA_010027105.1 Planctomycetia bacterium | reverse complement strand
GGCGGGTGATCGCCGCCGGCACGCCGGAAGAGGTTGCAAAAGCAAAGGCGTCGCACACTGGGCGGGCTCTCGCGCCGGTGCTCGCAGCCGCGAAGAAGCCGCTCGAAAAGTCAGCGGTGCGGCGCCGGAAGGCCGTCGATCCCGCCGCGCTCATGAGCCAGGTCGAAAAAACCTCGCGCGACCCCGGGCCGCCGGCAATCATGGTCCGCGGCGCCTCCCAGCACAATTTGAAGCAGGTCGACGCCGACATCCCGCGCGGCGCGATGACGGTCTGCTGCGGACCGAGCGGGAGCGGCAAGACGTCGCTCGCCTTCGATACGCTCTACGCCGAGGGGCAGCGGCGTTACGTCGAGAGCCTGTCGCCCTACGCGCGGCAGTTCGTGGGGCAGGTGCCGAAGCCGGTGTTCGAGCGGATCGAGGGGCTCGCGCCGGCCGTGGCGATCGAGCAAAAGTCGAGCGGAAGCACGCCGCGGTCCACCGTGGGCACGCTCACGGAGATGTACGACTACTTCCGCGTGCTCGCGGCCCGGCTCGGCGTGATGCACTGCCCTGATTGCAGCACGCCGGTGGGGGCGCAGAGCGTCGATCAGACGGTCGAGCGGCTCCTCGCGCATCCCGTGGGTACGCGGCTGCTGCTGCTGGCACCCGTCGAGCTCCGCGTCGGCCAGACGCCCGAGGCGTTTTTTGCATCGCTCCGCGCGGCGGGCTACGTGCGGGTGCGGATCGATGGCACGACCCATCACCTCGATGAAAAACCCGCGCTCGACCGCAAGCGGAAGAACCGGATCGAGATCGTGATCGACCGCGTCACGGCGAACCCCGCCGACCGCAGCCGGCTCGCCCAGAGCGTGGAGGCGGCCTTCGACGCCGGCGGCGGCACGATGCTCGTGGCCCGGGCGGTCGACGGCCACGACGGCAAGCCGCTCGCGGAGCCCGACTGGCCGGTCGAGGTCTTGAGCCGGGCGCTCGCCTGCCCCGAGTGCGGGCGCGGGTTCAAGCCGCTCGAGCCGCGGCAGTTTTCGTTCAACAGCCCGCTCGGCTGGTGCCCGGCGTGCGATGGCCTCGGCACACGGACGGGCGTCGACCACGCGGCCCTCGTGCGCGACGGCTCGAAGTCGCTCGCCGAAGGCGCGCTCGACCTCTGGCCGAGCCTCGTGCGGAAAGACTCAGGCGCGCTGAGCCGGGCGATGCTCGAGGCGCTTTCTACGGCCACGGGCCTGCCCGCCCACGTCCCGCTCGCCGACCTCTCGGGAATACAGAAGCGGGTGCTCTTCGAGGGCACGGGTGAAAAATGGATCGAGGTGCCGCGGCCGAAGGGCGTGCCCGGCGACGGACCCTGGTTCGCGTTCCAGTTCAAGGGCTTGGAGAACGCCTGCGAGGAGGCGGCCCGGCTCGTGACGGGCCTGCGTGGGAGGGTGGATGCCGTGATGGGCGAGGTGCCGTGCAGCGAGTGCGGCGGCAGCCGGCTCGCCGGGGAGGCGAGCGCCGTCACGCTCTGGGGCCGCTCGCTCGACGTCTGGTGCCGGATGCCGCTCGGCCGGCTGCAGGAGGAACTTGCGGCGGTAACGATCTCCGACGCCGACAAGAAGATCGCGGGCGATCTTTTGCGCGAGCTCGTGTCGCGGGTGAACTTTCTCGTCGACGTCGGCCTCGACTACCTCGACATGGCCCGGCCGGCGGGCAGCCTCTCGGGGGGCGAGTTGCAGCGGATCCGCCTCGCCGCCCAGGTGGGCAGCGGCCTCACGGGCGTGCTCTACGTGCTCGACGAGCCGACGATCGGGCTGCACCCGCGCGACACGCACCGCCTCATCCGGGCGCTCGGCAAGCTCCGCGACCTCGGCAACACGCTCGTCGTCGTCGAGCACGACCGCGACGTCGTGAACGCGGCCGACCACGCCCTCGACTTCGGCCCCGGCAGCGGCCGCGAGGGGGGCACGATCGTGGCCCACGCCGCGCCCGCGAAGCTCGCCACGACGAAGCACAGCGTGACGGGGCCGTATCTCGAGCAACGCCGGGCCTGCGACGCCGTCCTCGCCCGCAAACTCGAGCACGGCCGCCGCCAGCCGCAGGCCTGGCTCGAGATCGCGGGCATCCAGCACCGCACGCTCAAGAATCTCGACGCGAGGTTCCCGCTCGGCGTGCTCGCGGCGGTGACGGGCCCGAGCGGCTCGGGCAAGACCTCGCTCGTGCTCGAGGTGCTCTGGCGGGCGCTCGCCCGGCGGCTGCACGCGGCGCGGGAGCAGCCGGGGCGTCACGCAAGCGTGAAGGGGCTCGACAAGATCGACAAGGTGATCCTCGTCGACCAGGAGTCGATCGGCTCCACGCCCGGCTCGACGCCGGCCACCTACACGGGCGTCTTCGACCCGATCCGCCAACTCTTCTCGAAGGTGCCCGAGGCCCGCACCCGCGGTTTCACGCCGCGCACGTTTTCGTTCAACGTGGCCGGCGGCCGCTGCGAGGCCTGCGAGGGGCTCGGGCAGCGGCGGGTGGAGATGCACTTTCTGCCCGACGTGTGGGTGGAGTGCGAGGCCTGCAAGGGCCGCCGCTACTCCTCCGAGACCCTCCACGCCAAGTGGCACGGCAGGAACATCGCCGACGTGCTCGAGATGAGCGTGGCCGACGCCCACCAGTTCTTCGAGACGGTGCCGCAGATCGCCCGGATCCTCTCCACGCTCGTCGACGTGGGGCTCGGCTACGTGACGCTCGGCCAGCCGGCCCCGCAGCTCTCCGGGGGCGAGGCCCAGCGCGTGAAGCTCTCCCGCGAGCTCGCCAAGCCCGGCACGGGCAACACGCTCTACATCCTCGACGAGCCGACGACGGGCCTCCACTTCGCCGACATCGAGAAGCTCTTGCACGTGCTCGAGCGGCTCGTGGACGCGGGCAACACGGTGCTCGTGGTGGAGCACAACCTGGAGGTGATCCAGGCGGCCGACTGGGTGATCGACATGGGCCCGGAGGCGGGCGAGGGGGGCGGCCGGATCGTCTGCGCGGGCCCGCCGGAGGACATCGCGATCCACGCCCGCCGGTGGACGAAGTCGCCCGCCGGCGACTTGCTGCGCAGCCACACCGGCGAGGCGCTGCGAGGGCTCGCGTCGCCATCCCAAACCCCCTGAGAAATCCCCCGATTCCCCCAGTCTCCGCGACCGGACTTCGAGGCACCACGGTCACGACCGGCACGACCGGCAACCGATCCAAGGTGCGACTCGACCGATCCGGAGGACCTGCACGAAATGAACGCTTTTACTCGGAATACGGGCTGTAACGGGCGTGGCTGGAGCGTGGCCCGCCGCATCGCGGCCGGCGCGGTCGTCGCCTGCGGCACGCTCGCGTCCCCTCCCGCCCCGGCTGCCGAATGGGCGCAGCCTGCCCAGGCTGCGCAGCGCCAGCGCAGGCCCGTCAGCGTCCGCGAGCGGGAAGCCTCGGCGTCGTCGCCGACGGTGCTCCGCTCCGTCATCGCCTCCGACGAACCCGCGCTCCCGGTCGTGCCCGAGGCGCACGATCAGGAAAACGCAGTGCTCCCGCAGCCTTCCCCGGCCCCGGAGGTGACAGGGCTCGACGAGCACGAACTGCTCTCCGAGGCGCTCGTCACCGACTGCTGTTCACTCGGCGCGGGATCCCCCTGCCCGCACTGCGCCCCGTTCGCCGACCAACACGCGGGCGGCCGCTCGGGGCTCCTGCAGCGGCTCGCCGACCGCCGCGCCTGCAACGACCGGTGCTGGACAGGCCGCGTCGATGCGATCATCCTGTGGCGCAACGCGCCGCGCGACCGGCCGATCTTCTCACAGACGATCGATCCCACGACCGCCGCGCTCGGCCCCACCGCGCTCAACGCCAATCAATTGATCAGCGATCCGCTGGTGGCACCGCGGGTGTCGCTCTTCCGCGGCGACGGCTGCGGCGAGGCGGTGGAGGCCACCTACCTCTACGCCGGGAATTTCTACTCCCAGCGGTCGCTCCCCTACGCGGTCAACGGCTACGCCACGTCGCCGCCTGGGATCTTCGGAAACGTCTTCGGCCCCACGGGTGATCCCACCACCGACACCTCGCTGAGTTCGGCCACGGCCACGCTCACCGGCAGCCTGCAGTCGGCGGAGTTCAACCGCCGCACCGCCGTCGGCGCCCTGCCGATGCAGTTCCTGTTCGGCTTCCGCTGGCTGCAGTGGTACGAGCGCCTGCAGATGGCGAGCACGTTCTCGAACACCCCGCCGGCGCCAGACCCGACGGTCACCGGTCAGGACAACTATCTCTCCTCCTGCACCAATAACCTCTACGGCGGCCAGATCGGCCTCGACGGCGCCCTGCTCACCACCCAAGCCGGGTTTCGGGTCGACGGCCTGGTGAAGGCGGGAGCTTACTACAACGCCTCCACGGTCTCCTCGGCGTTCGACTACACCGACTCCTCGCCGTTCGCGTATTCGCGGCAGATCGCGCTCGGGTCGCGCGGAAGCGCATCGTTCGTGGGGGAGGTGGGGCTCACGGCCGTCGTGCCGCTCTCGCGTTGCTGGGACTTCCGCTGCGGGTATTTTGGCCTCTGGCTCGACAGCATCGCGCAGCCGACGAATCAGCTCAGCCACCAGGTGCTGAACCAGGTCGACCCGCCCTCGGGCACGGTCGACCTCACCGGGCTGCTCGTGCTGCAGGGCGTGTCGCTGGGCCTCGAAGGCCGCTGGTGATCGGCCCGGCAGACCGCGTTGACGCCGCGTTCGCTGGTCTCGCTCGCTGTTGGTAGCCTGTCGGCCGAAGTATACTCCCCTCTAACGGCGGGCGCGGGCGTGCGCCGCCGGCCGCCAAACATTCGCAGAAAGCGACCGATGGCCTCCGCCACCGCCGAGAAGGCCCCGCCGCAGCCGCCGGGCCAGCCCGAGCCTCCTCAGCCAAATCCCCTGCTCGGCTTCGCATTTGATCGGCTGCATGCGGCCTATCGCGACCACGACTTCGACGCCATGAGCCGGCAGTTCCTCGAGGTGCTCGACCACCTCCGGGCCGTCACCTACTACGCCATGGACGTGCCCACCACGCACGCCCTCAACGGCTTCGTCAAGCAGCTGCTCTATTTCTTCAGCCAGGAGGATTTCGTCCTCTCCGACGCCTACGCGTCGCGGTTCATCGACTTGAACGGCGTGATCGCCAACGCGGTTGCCATGAGCGAGTTCGGCTCGACCGATCCCTACGTGCGGATCCTGCTCGGCCAGCAGCGCAACTTCACGAAACTGCTCGCCCTCTACAACCCGCGGAACCGCGTGAAGATCGACCGCCGGCTGCTCTTCGCCACGAGTCCGGCCCTCGCCACGCAGTGGTATTTCTGCTTCCTCGAGGGCTACCGCAACGGCTGCGCCGACACGACCACGCTCGAGAATCTCCGCGAGCACGTGGCGTATGAAGACGACCGGCTGATCGGCATCAACTCCTTCACGCACCACGCCTACTTCGGCGCTACCTACATCGACCACGAGCGCGACTACCTCGTGAAGCAGCGGATCAACCGCCTCTTCCAGTCGACGCCGCTGTGCCAACGGGTCGTGAAGAACACGCCGAAAAGCCGGACAATCGGCATCCTCACGAGCATGTGGTTTCGCCGGCAGAGCGTCTACCGCTCGCAGCAGCCGTTCATCGAGGCGCTCGCCAAGGACCACGAACTCGTGCTCGTGCACCTCGGTCACGATCGCGGCGACCTCGACACGAGCCTCTTCAAGGAGGTGCGCCGTTACGACGCCTCGAAGAACGCCGACGACCTCTCCGCCATCGACCCCAACGACTTCGCGATGGCCTACTATCCCGACATCGGGATGAGCATCGAGAGCATCATCCTGGCCAACATGCGGATCGCCCCGATCCAGGTGACGAACTACGGCCACCCGGTGAGCACGTTCGGCTCGAAGATCGACTATTGGATCGGCGGGCAGGAGACGGAGGCCGCCGACCGGGCGCGGGAGCACTATTCGGAGCGGCTCGTGCTGATGCCGGGCTGTGCCCAGGCCCCGGTGCCGCTCGAGTATCAACTCACGTATCCGAAGCTGCCCGCGTCGCCGGTGATCGTCGACTGCACCTGGAGCGGCCAGAAGATCAACAGCGACCACCTCCATCGGCTGAAGCGGATCGCCGAGCGGGCGAAGTCGCCGGTGGAGTTTCGCTTCTTCCCGGGCGGGGCGATCCTCGGCAACGGCTACATCCCGCTCAAGCGGGCGATCGAGGGGATTCTGGGCACCGAGCGGGCGAAGGTGATGCCCGACCTCGGCTTCGAGCACTACATGCCGGCCCTCGAGATGGCCCACTTCGCAATCGATGCCCATCCCTTCGGCGGCTACAACACGGCGGTCGACCTGATCACGCTGCGCAAGCCGATCGTGACGCTCGCAGGCAACCGCTTCTACAACCTCTCGACGGCGTATCTCCTGCGGAAGGTGGGGCTCGACGAACTCATCGCGACCAACGAGGCCGACTTCCTCGACCTCTGCGTGCGCATGATCGACGACGCCGAGTTCCGCGACCGGATGATCCGCCGGATCAAGAT
>RGVT01000156.1 GCA_010027105.1 Planctomycetia bacterium | reverse complement strand
GGACCAACAGGACCAACAGGTTTACCTGGGGTAACTGGTTCAACTGGAGAAACGGGGGCAACAGGTCCAACAGGTTTAACAGGGGCTACCGGTCAAACTGGTGCAATAGGTGCAACAGGTGTAAGTTTAACAGGTTATACAGGTGATATTGGTTATACGGGTCCAACGGGATATACAGGAATAACAGGATTAATAGGTTTTACTGGATATACAGGTTATACAGGAGCCACCGGAGCAACCGGTTCAACAGGATTAACAGGTGCAACAGGTTATACTGGATTAAAAGGCCCAACTGGATTAACTGGGTCAACAGGAGCAACCGGAACAACCGGGTCAACTGGTGCAATTGGAAAAACAGGTTCAACAGGAGTAACAGGAGCAACCGGTTCAACAGGATTAACAGGTGCAACAGGTTATACTGGATTAAAAGGCCCAACTGGATTAACTGGGTTAACAGGTTCAACCGGTTCAACGGGGGCAACAGGATTAATAGGAGCAACTGGTCAAACAGGTTTTACTGGATATACAGGTTTTACAGGTTCAACTGGAGAAATGGGATATACGGGTTCAACAGGTTTTACAGGGGCAACAGGAGAAAAAGGTGATACTGGTTCAACCGGCCCAACAGGAGCATTTGGATTTCCTGGTGCAACAGGATTAATTGGTAATACTGGGCCAACAGGTTTTACTGGTTATACAGGTTTCACCGGTTCAACAGGCGAAAAAGGGTTTACAGGTCCAACAGGATTAACAGGTTTTACAGGTTCTACAGGTGTAACTGGACTAATAGGAGCAACTGGACCTACTGGTATAACAGGTTCAACAGGACCAACAGGAGCAATAGGTCCTACTGGGTCAATAGGTTTAACAGGACCAACAGGTGTAACGGGACCAATAGGAGCAACAGGAGCAACAGGTATAACTGGAGTAATTGGTCCAACAGGTCCAACTGGATTAATGGGGGTTACAGGTGTAACAGGAGCAACAGGGTCAACAGGTGCAATTGGTTATACAGGACCAATAGGTTCAACTGGAATAACGGGAGTAACAGGTCCAACAGGGTCAATAGGTGCAACCGGTTTAATAGGTCCTACAGGTCAACAAGGTTTAACTGGTTCAATGGGATTTACAGGTCAAATAGGTGCAACAGGTGCAACTGGTTTAATAGGTCCAAGTGGACTAACAGGATTTACTGGTATAACAGGTCCAACTGGTGCAATAGGAGCAACAGGGGCAACTGGATTAACTGGTGTAACGGGGGCAACAGGAGCAATTGGTTATACAGGTTCAACCGGCCCAACAGGAGCATTTGGATTTCCTGGTGCAACAGGCACAACGGGTGCAACAGGTTTTACAGGACCAACAGGACCAACAGGAGCATTTGGGTTTCCTGGTGCAACAGGTGCAACGGGTGCAACAGGCGCAACAGGGGATACTGGTTTAATAGGACCTACAGGTAAAACTGGAATAACTGGAGCAACTGGGGCAACTGGAATAACAGGAATAACAGGATTAACTGGTGCAACAGGATCAACTGGTTCAACAGGGCCAACAGGATCCACTGGATATACTGGATATACTGGAGTAACTGGATATACTGGTTCAACAGGAGCAACTGGGGCAACTGGGACAACAGGGACTATTGGTGCAACTGGAGCAACAGGTCCAACAGGAGCTACAGGGGCTACAGGGGCTACAGGATTAATAGGTTTAACTGGTTATACAGGAGCAACCGGCGCAATAGGTCCAACAGGTTTAACAGGTGTAACTGGTGCAACAGGCCCAACTGGATTAATTGGTTTAACAGGGTCAACTGGAGCAATAGGGCCAACTGGAATAACAGGAGCAACAGGGCCAACTGGAGCAATAGGACCAACTGGGGCAACAGGAATAACTGGGCCAACAGGTACAATTGGGCCGACTGGATTTACAGGACCAACAGGCACAACAGGAGCAACAGGAGCAACTGGAGCAACAGGGGCTACAGGACCAATAGGTGCAACTGGAGCAACCGGGTCAACAGGGGCTACAGGATCAATAGGTGCAACTGGAGCAACTGGACCAACTGGTGTAACAGGCTCACCCGGGGTAACAGGAGCAACTGGATCAACTGGTGTAACAGGCTCACCTGGGGTAACAGGAGCAACTGGTTATACAGGACCAACAGGCGTAACTGGGCCAACAGGAATAACAGGATTTACAGGACCTGGAATTACTGGAGGAACGGGTGTAACAGGCGCAACCGGATCAATAGGACCAACTGGTTCAACAGGATACATTGGATTAGTAGGTGCAACTGGATTTACGGGTTTTACAGGAGCAACAGGTCCAACAGGATTAATTGGACCAACTGGGGCAACAGGTTCAACAGGATTAACAGGAGCAACCGGAACTATAGGAGCAACAGGAGCTACAGGATTAATAGGTCCAACTGGGTCAACAGGACCAATAGGCGTAACAGGGCCAACAGGCATAACAGGAACAATAGGCCTAACAGGACCAACCGGTCCAACTGGATTAACCGGAACTACTGGGACAACTGGTGCCACAGGTTTTACAGGAGTAACTGGGGCAACAGGGACAATTGGTGCAACGGGATCAACTGGTGTAATTGGAAATACAGGGCCTACTGGTGCAACTGGATTAACAGGGCCATCTGGATTTACTGGACCTACAGGACCAACAGGCGTAACTGGACCCACGGGAACAACAGGAGCAACAGGAGCAACCGGGGCAACAGGATTTACAGGAATAACTGGTGTAACAGGATTAAGAGGGCCAACAGGCTCAACCGGTTTAATTGGAGCAACTGGATTAACTGGTGTAACGGGAGCAACTGGAGCAACAGGGACAACTGGTGTAACTGGACCAACAGGAGCAACTGGGGCAACAGGAGCAACAGGGCCAATAGGAGCAACCGGAGCTACTGGGTTAACAGGAGCTACTGGGATAACAGGAGCTACTGGGTTAACAGGAGCAACTGGTTCAATAGGAGCAACTGGTTCAACGGGACCAATAGGGTCGACAGGAGCAACTGGTGCAACAGGATTAATGGGTTCAACAGGAACAACTGGATTTACCGGTGTAACAGGATTAACTGGTGATACTGGTTCAATAGGTCCAACCGGATTTACAGGAGCAACTGGAATAACAGGACCAACCGGTTCAATTGGAGCAACTGGGGCAACAGGTTTAACAGGAGCAACTGGGGCAACCGGATTAACGGGGGCAACAGGACCAATTGGATTTACTGGAGCAACTGGATTAACTGGTTTTACTGGATTTACAGGACCAATTGGATTTACTGGAGTAACAGGACCAACAGGAGAAACTGGCGCAACAGGAGTTACTGGAGCAACTGGGGCTACAGGTTCAACGGGGTCAACTGGTTTTACTGGATTTACTGGAGCAACTGGGGCTACAGGTTTAACAGGCCCAACTGGTTTTACTGGATTTACTGGAGCAACCGGGGCTACAGGTTCAACAGGTTCAACGGGTTTTACTGGATTTACTGGAGCAATAGGAGCAACAGGAACAACTGGTCCAACGGGTTTTACCGGAATAACTGGATATACTGGTTATACTGGAGCAACAGGAGCAACAGGGACAACTGGACCAATAGGACTAACAGGAGCAACAGGTCCAATAGGTTTAACTGGTTTTACTGGGCCAACAGGGCCAACAGGAATAACAGGGCCTACAGGCTCAACAGGAGCAACAGGAGCAACAGGAGCAACAGGGGCAACTGGTTTTACTGGATTAACTGGTGCAACAGGATCAACAGGGGCTACAGGACCAACAGGAGTTACAGGAGCAACAGGAGCATCCGGATTTACTGGGCCAACAGGAGCTACTGGATTTACAGGAGCAACTGGTTCAATAGGACCTTCTGGAGTAACAGGAGCAACTGGACCGACAGGATTAATAGGAGCTACTGGAGCAACTGGATTTACAGGACCAACAGGAGCATTTGGATTTACAGGAGCTACTGGGCCAACAGGTCCTACAGGAGCATTTGGATTTCCTGGACCAACTGGTTCAATAGGACCTTCTGGAGTAACAGGAGCAACTGGGGCTACAGGCTCAACTGGATTTACTGGACCAACCGGATCTACGGGAGTAACAGGACCAATAGGATTAACAGGCCCAACTGGATTTACTGGATCAACCGGATCTACGGGAGTAACTGGTCCAACAGGAATAACCGGCCCAACTGGTATAACTGGATCAACAGGAGCAACGGGTTTAACAGGATCAACAGGAGCAACAGGAGCAACCGGAGCCACTGGAGCCACCGGATTAACAGGAGCAACAGGATTAATAGGAGCAACTGGAGCAACAGGTTTTACTGGTGCAACAGGAGTAATTGGTTCAACAGGAACAACAGGTTTTACTGGGGCAACAGGAGCAACAGGAGCAACAGGAGCAACTGGAGCAACAGGAGCATTCGGACCAACTGGAGCAACAGGAGCAATAGGCCCAACAGGTTTAACAGGATCAACAGGAACAACCGGTTCAACTGGATTTACTGGTGCAATTGGGCCAACAGGATTTACAGGGGCAACTGGAGCACCTGGAACCACAGGAGTAACAGGTTATACGGGTTCAATAGGTCCCTCTGGAGCAACAGGATCAACAGGAGCCACCGGATTTACAGGATATACTGGACCAACTGGAATAATTGGTGCAACAGGTGTTACAGGGTCAACTGGTGCAACAGGAGCAATGGGCTCTACTGGAGCCACCGGATTAATAGGAGCAACAGGAGCAACAGGAGCAACCGGCTCAACAGGTTTAACTGGAACAATAGGAGCAACAGGAGCAACAGGGGCAACAGGGGCAACGGGAGCAACAGGTGTAATAGGACCAACGGGGGCAACTGGAGTAACTGGCGCAACCGGAGCTACTGGAGCCACCGGATTAACAGGAGCAACTGGGACAATAGGTCCAACTGGAGCAACTGGAGCAACAGGTTTAATAGGTCCAACTGGAGTTATAGGTCCGACAGGATTAATTGGGTCAACAGGCCCAACTGGATTTACGGGATTTACAGGTCCTACTGGTTTTACTGGTTCAACTGGGTTTACTGGCTATACTGGTTTTACAGGACCCACTGGGGCAACTGGATTTACAGGATTTACAGGTCCAACAGGATTAATTGGTCCAACAGGTGCCACAGGTTTAACTGGTGCAACAGGAGCAACGGGAACAACAGGAGCAACAGGAGCAACCGGCTCAACAGGTTTAACTGGAACAATAGGTCCAACTGGAGCAACAGGGACAACAGGATCAACGGGAGCAACAGGCGTAACAGGACCAACAGGATTAATTGGGCCAACAGGTGCCACAGGATTAACAGGACCAACCGGATTAATAGGAGCAACAGGAGCAACAGGAGCAATAGGAATAACCGGCTCAATTGGGGCATCTGGTTCTACAGGAGCTACAGGACCCACAGGATTTACAGGTTCAACTGGATTTACGGGATTTACTGGTCCTATGGGATTTACTGGCCCCACTGGAGCAATTGGAGCAACTGGTGTAACTGGACCAACAGGAGCAACTGGTCCAACAGGGGCAACAGGACAAACAGGGGCAACTGGTTCAACCGGTTCAACTGGAGCTATAGGTGCAACTGGCATAACAGGACCAACAGGATTAATTGGAGCAACTGGAGCAACTGGAGTAACTGGAGCCACCGGTCAAACGGGAGCAACTGGAACAACTGGAGTAACTGGAGCGACCGGTCAAACGGGAGCAACCGGAGCAACTGGAGTAACAGGTAGAACTGGGTCAACCGGCCCTTCTGGAGTAACTGGAGCCACCGGTCGAACGGGAGCAACCGGAGCAACTGGATATACTGGAGTAACAGGTCAAATAGGAGCAACTGGAGCAACTGGAGTAACTGGAGCGACCGGTCAAACGGGAGCAACAGGATCAACTGGAGCAACTGGTGTAACTGGACCAACAGGACCTACTGGAGCTACAGGATATACGGGGGCAACAGGAGCAACTGGAGCAACTGGAGTAACAGGGGATATAGGGTTTACAGGCCAAACTGGAGCAACAGGACCAACAGGAGTAATAGGACCAACAGGAATAATAGGTTTTACTGGTCCTACAGGACCAACGGGACCAACAGGGATAACAGGATCAACTGGAGCAACCGGGGCAACTGGTTTTACTGGTTTTACTGGATTACTTGGAGCAACAGGGGCAACTGGCAGAACTGGTTCTACTGGAGCAACTGGCGCAACAGGGTTAACTGGAACGATTGGTGCAACCGGACCTTCTGGATTTACAGGTGCAACTGGATTTACTGGTCCAACTGGGTCAACTGGAGCTACTGGTTCAACTGGACTTATTGGATTTACAGGAGCAACCGGCTCTATAGGAGCAACTGGAGTAACTGGACAAACTGGATTAATTGGTTACACAGGATTTACAGGTGCAACTGGATTTACGGGAAATACTGGCCCAACTGGATTTACTGGATTAACAGGATCTACTGGATTTACGGGACCAATTGGACC
>RGVT01000155.1 GCA_010027105.1 Planctomycetia bacterium | reverse complement strand
GGCATGACAGGCTGAAGCCTGTCCTACGTCGGGCATGACAGGCTGAAGCCTGTCCTACGTCGGGCATGACAGGCTGAAGCCTGTCCTACGATGCGGGATGGTCAGCCGCGCTTCGGGGGTGTGAACTTGATCTTCTTGATCAGCTCGACGATCTGGCCGTCCTGCACCTTGCCGGAGACCGCGGTGATGGCGCGGACGACGTTGACGTACTTGAGGCCGTAGTCACAGTCGAACTCGACTTCCGTCCGCTCGGCGAGCGAGTTCGGGCCGGTGTCGGTGCCCACGAGGCCGATGACCCGCTTCCGCAACTCCTCGAAGTCGGTGACGGGCGTGCCGTTCATGGCGATGGCCGCGAGCCCTCCGTCGGGGCCGGCGCTGAGCTTGACCCGAACCGGGGGCACCTGCTGGTCGTCGGGGGCGGCCGCGGCGGCCGCCCCGAGCGGCATGCGGATGTCGAAATCGCCCTCCGGGGCCACCACCTTGAGTGAGCACATGAAGAACGACATCAACTGAAATACGACGTCGATCATCGGCGTCATGTCGACGGCCACCTTGTCCCCCAGCGACGACTCCCGTTTCGCCATCGGACTCTAGCCCTCGTCGTATTGGGCCCGGAGCGCGAACCGCTCGAAGCCCTTCTCCTGGCAGATGCGGATGATGTCCTGCACCTCGCCGGTCTTCGCCCTCCCGTCGGCCCGCACGATCACGGTGGCCGCGCTCGGCTCCTTGCCTGCGTCGATCATCACGCTCTTCTCGCGGTCGAGGTAGGCCCCGATGTCGCGGACCGCCACCAGCTCGCCGGCGTAGATCACGGAGCCGCCGTTCGTGAGCTGGAGCGTGATCGGCGTCTCCATCGCGCCCTCGACGGGCTTCGCGAGCTGGCTCAGCGGCAGCTGGATCCGCTCGTCCTGCTCCGCCTCCGAGAAGTTCATCACGAACATGAAGAACGTGATGAGCTGGAAGGTCATGTCGATCATCGGCGTCATGTCGATGTCGGTACTCGACGGTGCTCCGCCCGCTTTGCGTGCCATGATCGGCTCACTTCTTGCCCACGCCCTGGAACCGGGCCATGAGCCGCATCGCCTCGGTGTCGACGTCGCCGTTGAGCTTCTGCAGCCAGTTCTTGAAGAGGGCGAAGCAGGCGATGGCCGGAATCGCGAGCCAGAGCCCGATCAGCGTCGTGATCAAGGCCTGCGAGATGCCGATCGCGAGTTCGTTCGGCTTCGGCGCCGTCGAAGACTTCGCGATGATCATGAAACTCGCCACCATCCCGTCGACCGTGCCGAGCAGGCCGAACATCGGTGCCAGCGCCCCCACGAGCGACACGTAGCTGATCTTGTGCTCGAGCTTCATCGCCTGCTCCCCCTCCTCGGCCTGCAGCGACTCGAGCGCGGCGCCGTAGCCGGCCTGGAGCTTTCCCATGCCGGCGGCGAGCACCTGGCCGAGGTACGAATCGTCGTTTTTCGCGAGCTCGTAGGCCTGCTGGTATTCCTTGGCGTCGAGGTGCGCCTCGAATGCCTGGCTGAGGCCGGGGGGCATCAGCACGGCCTTGCGGATCTGCAGGAAGCACATCACGAGCAGCGCCACCAGGCCGAAGGAGAGCGCCAGGAACACGATCACGTACTTGATGCCGAGCGCGTTGTAGTAGAAGACGAGCATGCTCTCGCCTTCCTCGGCCGACGGCTCGTCGGCGGCTCCCTCGTCCTGGGCGATCGCCGTCGCCGGCCACACGAGCGTCGGCGCCACGGCTGCCGAGAGCGGCATGACGGCGACGAGCAGCCGGGCGACGAGGCCGGGGAGCTTCTCCATCCAACGAGCCGAACAGGTCCCACGGCCGCCGTCACTCGCCATCCGCATCACGTCTCTCCTTGCAGCAGGTACCACTTCCGCCCCCATCGTACGCCAAACGCGGGTTTCCCGCAAAAACAGGCTCTTTCCACCAGGGCGGCCGGCGGCCCGCCTCATGCGCCCCCCGCCGCCTGCTTCCTGGCCCACGGGCTCGCCGGGTAGGAATCCAACAGTTGCTTCCGACACTCGCGGGCCCGCTCCGGGTTTTTCGCCTTCTCCCAGAGCTCCGCCAGGTGGGCGAGCGCCTCGGCGTGGTTGTCGGGGCTGCCGTTGTAGACGAGATCGACCGTGAGGTACGCGATCACGGCGTCCTGGTCCCTGTCGCCCGCCGCCCGGTAGGCCGAGCCGAGCACGTTGTAGGCCCGGCCGAGCAGCTCCTTCTCCTCGGGATCGGCCTGGCCGATGATGCCCTGCACCAGGGCCACCGCGTCGTCGTTCTTCCCGAGTTTCGCGAGACACCGGGCCTTGCCGAGCTGGGCCGCCCGCTTCTGCTCGGCGCCCGCGTCGTCGCCGGCGTCGATCGCCAGCGCCGCGTCGAATTCCGTCAGCGCCTCGGCGAATTTCTGCTGGTCGAAGAGCATGCCCGCCTTGGCCGCCGCCGACCGCACCTTGAAGGCGGCCGGCCCCTTGGCGAGCGTGGCATAGGCGGCCAGCGCCGCATCGGCCTTGCCGGCCCGGGCGAGGAGGTCGCCGAGGAGCTGCTGCATGTCGTAGACGTGATGGCTCTTGGCATGCTTGGCCAGGAACTCCGCGACGAGCCGGCCGGCCTCCTTGGGATCGGCTCCGGAGGCGAGCGCGGCCCGGCCCGCAGCCGCCGCCTTCACGAAGTCCATCTCGTCGAGCAGCAGCTGGTCGGCACCGTCGAGCTCCGTGGCCTCGACCTTCGCCACCTCCTCCAGGGCGTCGGCCGCCCGGCCACGGGCCAGCAGCGACCGGGCCGCCCGCAGCGACTGCGGCTCGCCGCCGAACTGCACCTCACGCAGCCTGTCGACCGAGACCTTGCGGGATTCCCCGCCGCGGTCCTCCATCTCGATGCCGTCCGCGGACGTGCCGACCACCTTCCCGGTGAGCGTGCCGTCGGTGGTCACCACCCGGTCGGGCGCCTGGGCCCGGGCGACCGGAGCCCATCCCACCGCCGCCAGCGCGACCGCCGCCGCCGCCACCACCCGCGCCGACGAACCGCCTGCCCGTGTCTGCCTCATCGAAAGAATCCTCCGCTGTTCATGTTCCCGCGTTCGGCGGCGTTCCGGCCGCCTGCTGCGCCTCCCTGAGGCCCGCCAGCCCCTTCGGCGCCGGATTGCCGCGGCCCTTCTCGATCTCCTTGAGGAGCCGGTCGAACTGCTTCTCCATCCCCTTGCCACCCATCTCCGGATAGAGCTTGTACGTCACCGCGACGTCGTTGTAGGCCATCTCCAGGAGTTTCTCGCGATCCTGGGCGGCGACCTCGGCCCGCTTCAGCCGGCACTTCGCCACGTTCAGCCGGGCGGCGAAGAACCGGTTCCGCGCCTCGAGCGACTTCTCGTCGCTGCCGGCGAACGCCTGCCGGGCCAGCTTGTTGGCGATGCCGCCCCAGCCCCAGATGACGCTCGCGCCCTGCTTCCTGCCGACGATCGCCTCCTTCAGATACTGCTCCGCCTTCCCCTTGTCGGCCGACTTCTCCCCGGCCGCCTGGAGGAGCTCGGCCGCCTGGATCTGGCCGTCGAGCGAGTTTTGCCGCCGGGGATCGGAGAACACCTTTTCGATCTGCTCGAGGGCCTCGTCCCACTTGCCGAGTTCCCGGTAGACGCTCGCGATCTTGAGCCGGATGGAAGGCTCGAACTTCGCGATCTCCTCGCCCCCCTTGTCGAGAAGCCGGCGATAGGCCTCCGCCGCCTTCTCGAGGTAGCCGTCGGCCTTCGCCCGGGGCACGGCCGAGCCGGTGCCCGCCCCCGAACCGAGCGCCAGGTAGGTCGTCGCCACCCACATCTGCGACGAGACCTTCGCGTCGCGCTTGGCGACGCCGTCGAGAAACTTCTCGAACCCGCCGAGGATGGTCGCGGCCCGCGTCAGGGCTTCGGGGGATCCCGCCTTGGCCTCGGCACCGAGCTCGTCGAGCTGGGCCTGCAGGTCCTGCCCCATCCGCCGGTACATGTCGGTGAGCTTGGCGGAGGCCTCCTCGCCCGTGCCGGCGGCCGCCTCCAGCCTGTCCATCGCCTGCTGCGCCTTGTCGAGCTGGTCGGCCTGGATGAACGAGCGCAGCGCCACCGTGAGCGCCGTCTCCGCCAGCGGGCCGGTCGTGAAGGCGGGGTCCTTGCCCGTGACCAGCGCCCAGGGGCCGTACCCGGGCTGCTCCAGCAGCCGGAGCGCGAGATCGCGGTCGCCGTCCTCGAGTGCCATCTGCACGCGGGCCAGCGCGCCGGCCACGGCCGTCTTCGACGGGGCGGCGCCGGCGGGAACCGCCTGCAGCCCCTCGTCGATCGCCTCGGCGGCCCGCCTCTTCCAGGCCGCGAGCGCGTCGGCCGGGGGGCGCACAGCCGCCTCGAGCCGCCGCTTTTCCAGCACGTCGCGCCACAGGGCGGAGCCCGCCCGCAGGAGCACCTCCGACCGGCGGGGCGACGCGGCCGGGACGTCCGCGAGGATCTGCAGCAGCCGCTCCGGATCCCGGGCCTCGGTGGCCGTGGCGATCACGATCACGGCCGCGTCGGCGCTCTCGGCATCCTCGGGCCAGGTCCGCATGATGAGCCCGGCCACGTCGGCACATCGGCGCTTCGCCGCGTCGCGCCACTCCGGCACGCCGTCCTTCGAGAGCTGCTGGAGGCTGGCCATCGCCACCTTGGCCGCCTGCCGGCTGCCCTTGGCGTTGGGATACCGCTCCGCGAGGAAGGTGCCGAGCGCCGCGGCGTCGTGGAGCCGCCGGGCGTCGAAGAGCATGAACGTGAGCATGTAGCGGGCCTGGTTGACCGCGTCGAGATCCTCGGCCGTCGCGAGCGGCACGGCCCGGCGGATCCCTGCGATCACCTTGTCGCGTTCGGCGGCGGCTGCCTTCTGGGCCGCCTCCGCGTCGGCCGCCTTGCCGGCGGCCTGCGCCTGCTTCGCCTCGCCCTGCTTCTGCTGCATGGTCGAGAGCGACATGCGGGCCGCATCCATGGCCGCCTCGAATGAGGCCGCCACGCCGCCGGCGTCGTCCGGCAGCGACTTCCCGAGCTGCTCCAGCAGCGATCTCGCCTCCTTGGCGTAATCGCGGTTGACCTTCGCCACCTCCAGGGCGAGCCGCTTCGCGTTCTGCAGCAGCGGCCGGGCCTTCGCCTTGTCCTGGGCCGCGTCGGCCATCCGCTCCAGGTACAGCCCGGCCCGATACTTCATCCCGAGCCAGTCGGCGTCGAGCCTGTCGGCCGGAACCGAGGCGAGCACGATCTTCTGCAGGCGCTCGTCGAACTCCTTGAACTCCTTGTCGGCGTATTTCTTGAGATCGAGCCAGCATTCGAGCGTCGAGTTCACGGCCTTCGCCCGCAGACCGGGGATGAAGCCCGTCTCGCCGTCGAGCGAGCGGACGTCGGCGAGCGTGAGCAGCGCCTTCTCGGCCAGTTTCTTCCGCTCCTCGGGCTTCGCCTCCGCCTGCGCCAGCACCCAGTAGTTGCGTCCCTCGTAGTACCTCGCGAAGAGGCCCGCCCCCCGGCTCCGATACTTCTCGTACAGTTCCTTGTAGTCCTTCGCCGAGGTGTCGAGCGCGGCGCGCCACTCCTTCGATCCGGGCGCGAGGGCCCTGGATTTCTCGTAGTACGCCCCGGCGATCAAAAGCCTCGTCTGCAGGAGCTGGCCCCGCAGGGAGTCCTGCCGTTCCTCGAGCTGCTCGATGACCCGGGTGTCCGAAGGCTTGCGCGGCCCGCGCCTGGCCCCCTTGCCGGAGTCTTCATCGTCGCCCTTCGACGTGCCCTTCATGTCGGCCAGCCGCGCATCCACCCCGCGCAGCTCCTTGAGGACGGCATCCTCCGCGTTGGTCGGGGTGGCGATCTCCGTGTCGGGCTTGGTCTGGCCCTCGAGCGCCTTGATCGCGCCGTCGAAGAAGGCCCCGGCCTCGGCGAGCCGGGCCGCCGCATCCTCGCCCGCCCGCTTCGACTGATCGACCTTGGCCCGCCCGCGTTCCACGAGCAGGTTGCCCTTCTGCGTGAAGGCGGCGATCGCCTGCTCACCCGCGGGCGATTCCTTGAGAAAGCGGTCGATCTCCCGCTCCGCCGAGTCGAGAATCTGCGCCCGCTTCTTGGCGTCCGACTCCAGCCGGCTCACGGCCACGAGCGCCGTCGCCCGGCGGAAGGGCACCTCCTTCTGCAACGCCGCGGAGGTTCCCGGATCCTTGGCGAGCCGGTCGAGCACCCAGATGGCGACGTCCGGCATCTGCCGCTCGTCGAGCGCCTCGATGAGACGCCGCGCGACCACCTCCTGCGTCGGGGCCGGCTCGTCGGCGACCGCGAGGCGGGTTCCGCGCGCCGCGGCGCAGAGCACGACCGCCAGGACGAACGCACGCCGCGCCGTGCCGCCGGTGACGATGGGAGCGGTGGTCATGGATCGAGACGCCGGGAGCCGGGGCGAACACCAAAAAATTGTGCGAACCTCGCCGCTTGCAGTCAAACCGCCGCGGTGGCCGGCGGCGGATGGGGGCAGGCGGCGGGCGTCAACGGCCCGCGGCGGGGCCCTCCGTCAGATCGTCGAGCAGGC
>RGVT01000154.1 GCA_010027105.1 Planctomycetia bacterium | reverse complement strand
GGGGCCCGACGCGGAGAGGGCACCTCCGGAGAGGGTCACGTTGCCCTCCGCGGGGAACGCGGTGCCGGACGAGAACGTGACCAGGCCGTAGCCGATCACGGTGCCGCCGGAGTAGGTGTTCGTGCCGGAGAGCGTGAGCGACGAGCCCCCCAGCTTCACGAGTGCCGCCGAGCCGGAGACGGCGCCGGAGATGGTGATCGAGTTGCCGGCGTTGATCGTGCCAGTGGTCGTAAGGCTGACGGGACCCGTCAAGGTTATCGTCTCACTGCTAAAGCCGGATCCGATCTGGATGCTTCCGCTCAGGGTGATCGGGTTCGCCAGGCTCCTCGCAAAGGTGCCGCTTGACCCGATCACGCCTCGTTTCAGCACAATGACATCGCCCGTGGCTCCGCCTAGCGCGTTGTCATTTCCGAGCCTCAGGTTGCCGCCATCCACAATGGTCGTTCCGGCCTTGCCCGCTCCAGCCGACGCACTGATGACCAAGTAGCCCGCCGACACGGTCGTCGTGCCGCTGTAGGTGTTGGCTCCGTTGAGCGTGAGCGTCGAGTTGCCGGCCTTCGTGAAGCCGTAGCTGCCGGTGAGCGGGCCCGTGAGCGTCACGTCGGCGCCGAGGGTGAGCGTGCGGTCGCCGGTGAGCACGCCCGTGCTGGAGAGCGTGAGGGCGGCGTTGTTCGTGCCGCTGCCGAACGTCGTGTTGCCGTCGAAGCTCACGCGCGAGTTGCCGAGCGCCTGGGCCACGGTGCCCGACGTGGCCAGCGTGCCGCCCCCGAGCGAGAGGGTGCCCGTGCCGAGAGCCGTGCCCGAGCCCACGAGCGTGGTGCCGGCGTTCAGCGACACCGGGCCGGAGTAGCCCGTGTTGGTGCCGGTGACGAGGAGCGTGCCGGCCCCGGCGTGCACGAACGTGCCGGTCCCGGCGAGCGTGGTGGCGAGCGTGGTGGTGCCCGACGCGGCCGTGGCGGTGCCCGAGGTGAACCGGAGCGTGCCGGTGTTCACGAGGTCGCCGGGCCCGGAGAGCACGAGCGTGGTGACGGTGGTGTCGCCGGAGCCGGAGAACGTGCCGCCGGCGACCGTGAGGCTCGTGGCGGTGTTCGTGACCGTGTTGGCGAACACGCCGCCGGCGTTGATCGTCACGTCGCCCGCGACGCCGTTGGTCGCGGAGTTGAGGAGCGTGCCCGAGCCGCTCACCGCGATCGCCCCGTTGAGCTTCGTGCCCGAGCCACTCACGGCGAGCGTGCCCTCGCTGACGGTGCCGCCACCGCCAAACGAGCTCGTGCCGTTCAAGGTAAGCGTGCCGGTGCCCGTCTTCGTGAACGTGTCGCTGCCGGTGCCGGTGAGGCCACGGGTGAAGAGGACGTCGCTGGCGAACGACAGCGTGCGGTTACCGACGAGCGAGCTCGTGCCGGTGAACGTGAGCGTGCCGGTGTTGACGGCGTCGCCGAGCGTCGAGTCGCCCGTGAACTGGACCGACGTGTTGCCGATCGAGCGGGCGGTTGTGCTGTTCGACGACAGCTGGTTGCCCTCGAGCTTGAGCAGGCCCGTGCCGAAGGCGGCGGTGCTCGACGAGGCGACCTGCACGAGGCCGGACGAGCCGAGCGACACGGTGCCGGTGTAGGCGGTCATCGTGCCACCCATGACGAGCGTGCCGGTCCCTGTGCGGGTGAAGGCGCCGGTGGTCGCGGAGAGAGGGGCGGAGAATGTGGTCGTGCCGGAGGTGGCAGTGACGTCGACCCGCGTCGCCGTGATGGCGCCGGTGTTCGTGACGGCGCCGCCGGCAAGGGTGATCGTGCCGGTCGAGGTGGCGCTCGCGCCGGTGAAGGTGCCGCCGTTGATCGTGACGTTGCCCGTGATGCCGTTGGTCGTGCTGTTGGTGAGGGTGCCGGCGTTCAGCGTGATCGGGCCGCTCAACGTGCCGGAACTGACGGTCAGGCCGCCGGCGCTGATCGTCGTGCTGCCGAAGCCGTTCGAGCCGCTGAGGAAGAGCGTGCCGGCCCCGGCCTTCGTGAAGGCGCCGGTACCCGAGAGCCGGGTGAACGCGACGTCGCTCGCGAGCGTGAGCGTGCAGTCGCCGTCGAGCGTGCCGGTGCCGGAGGCGAACGTGAGCGTGCCGGTGTTCACGGCGTCGCCGAGCGTCGTGTCGCCGACGACCCGGATCTGCGTGTTGGCGAACGTGCGGGCCGTCGTGGAGTTCGACGAGAGCTGGGCGCCCTCGAGCGTGAGGAGGCCGGTGCCGAAGGCGGAGTTGTTGCCCGCCTGCACGAGTCCTGCGCTCCCGGTCGACACAGTGGCCGTGTACGCGGCGAGGCTGCCGCTCATCACGAGCGTGCCGGTGCCGGTGCGGGTGAAGGCGCCGCTCGATCCGGAGAGCGGCGCCGAGAACGTGGTCGTGCCGCTCGCCGCCGTGACGTTGATCGCCGTGGCGGTGAGCGTGCCCGTGTTCGTCACCGCGCCGCCGCCGCCGCCGAGGGTGAGTGCCGCCATTCACCGTGACGTTGCCCGTGATGCCGTTGGCGACGCTGTTGGTGAGCGTGCCGGCGTTGAGCGTGACGGAGCCTGACACCGAGCCGCCCGCGCCGATCGTGAGGTTGCCCACGCCGTCCTTCGTGAGCGTGCCGCCGCTGCCCAGCGCGGCGTTGATCGCCGCGGCGCCGGCGTTGCTCACGGCGTAGGAGCCGGCGGAGAGCGTGCCGTTGGTGACCGTGCCGCTCGTCAGCGAAAACGAACCGAGCGTCTGGGAGAAGCCGCCAAGATCGAACGTGCCGCCCGACATCGAGATCGTGCCGGTGGTGAGCAGCCTGTCGGCACCGCCGAGCTTGAGCGTGCCGGCGGAGATCGACGTCGAGCCGGTGTAGGTGTTGGCCGCGTTCAAGAGCAGGAGGCCGGCGCCGGCTTTTTCCAGCGACATCGATCCCGCGAGGACGCTGCCGACCGTGGCCGTGCCGGAGGCGAAGTTGGCCGTGAAGGGCCCGTTGACCGTGAGCGTGCCGCCGGTGATCGCGCTCGTGCCGCTCGTCACCGACACCGAGGCGAGCGTCTGCGAGTTGCCCGCCCCGACGTCGAGCGTGCCGGCGCCCGTGATCGAGAGCGTGCCGGTGCTGGCGAGCACGTTGCTGCCGCCGAGTTTCAGCGTGCCACCGCTGAGCGTGGTCGCCCCGGTATACGTGCTCGTGCCGTTGAGCAGCAGCGTGCCGGCGCCGCTCTTCGTGAGCGTCTTGCCCGCCCCGGAGAGGACGGCGTCGATCTGCACCGTGCCGGACGCATTGCTCACGCCGTAGCTTCCCGAGACGGCGAGCGTGCCGGCCGTGACCGTGCCGCTGACGGTGGCATTGAAGTTCGTGATCGTTTCCGAGTAGCCGGCCAGGTCGAGCGAGCCACCGGAGAGTGTGAGGCTGCTCCCATCGGCGATCTTGTCGCTGCCGCCGAGCTTGAGCGTGCCGGCGCTCACGGTCGTGGCGCCGGTATAGGTGTTGGAGCCGTTGAGCAGGAGCGTGCCGGCCCCGGTCTTCGTGAGCGTCTTGCCTGAACCCGCGAGGACGGCGTCGGCCGTCACGGTGCCCGAAGCGTTGCTGAACCCGAAACTGCCCGACGTGGTCAGCGTGCCGGTCGCGATACTGCCCGCTCCGGTGGCGTTGAAATTGTTGATCGTCTCGGAGAAGCCGCCGAGATCGAACGTGCCGCTGGCCAGCGTGACGTTCGCCGTGTCGGCGATCCGGTTGCTCGCGCCCAGCTTGAGCGACCCCGCATTGATCGTGTAGTCGCCCGTGGACGTGTTGCTGCCGGACAGCACGAGCGTGCCGGCGCCGCTCTTGGCGAACGTGCCCGACCCCGCGAGGACCGTCGCGAGCGTGTTCGTGCCGGAGTCGATCTGGAACGAAAAGCCGTTCGAGGCCGAGATCGTGCCGGAGCCGATGCCGACGTTCGTGGCGTTGAACTGGGCGAACGACTGGGTGCCGGTCATCACGAGCGAGCCGCTCGTCATCGTGAGCGTGCCGCTGCCGGAGCCGAGGGCGTTGGCGACGCCGAGCGTGAGCGTGCCACCGCCGCCCACGGTGGTCGTGCCCGTGTAGGTGTTGGCCGCGCTCAGCGTGAGGTTGCCGGAGCCCGTCTTCGTGAGGCCGCCCGAGCCGGCGAGGACGGTGCCGACCGTGGCCGTGCCGGCGTCGTTCGTGAACGAGTAGCTGCTGGCGGTGAGCGAGCCCCCGACGAGGCCGACGCCGGCGGATGCGGAGAACGTGCCTGACGAGACGTTGAAACCCGTGAGATCGAGGGCTCCGCCGGACATCGTGACCGCGCCGGTCGAGGGAAGCGCGACGTCCGAGGCCGCCTTCAGCGTGCCCGACGTGATCGTCGTGCCGCCCGAGTAGGAGTTGTTGCCGGAGAGCGCGAGCGTGCCCGGCCCGCTCAGCGTGAGCCCTCCCGCTCCGGCGATCACGCCCGACAGCGTGAGGGCGTTCGCGGAACTGTTGGTCACGAGGAGCGTGTCGTTGAGGCGCAGTTCCGCCGAAATCGTGTTGCTGCCGCTCGCGGCCGTCTGGTTGAGGCTCGCCGAGCCGGCCGAGATCGAGCCGGCCGAGCGTGACCGGCGCGTTGAGCGACACCGTCTGGTTGCCGGTGAGGTTGGCCGTGACGCTCGCCCAGGCCCCGATGGCGTTGGGAGCGGTGCCCGTGCTCCACGAGGAGCCGGTCGTCCAGTTGAAGCTGCCCGGGGCGGTCGGCAGCCAGGTCATCTGGCCGAGGGCCGGCTGGCCGGGGGCGAGGGCCAGGCCGAGCGCCGCCGCGGCGAAGGCGAAGAGGCCGCGGAGGCCGGAAATCGAACGGTCGATCCATCGGGGTGCAGGACGCATGGTGTGCTTTCGGTCGGGCCGCGGAGGGGGTGCCGCGGACGACGGTCGGTGAGGAACGTACGGATGGGCGTAGGGGATGGGTCGGGCAGACAAATCTGGGTGACGAATCGCGGGGCGGACGGTCGGCATGGGCATGGAGTGCGTCACGCCCCGCCGCGGTGCACCGCACGAACGGAACCCAGGCCGTTTTGCGAAGAAAGAATCGGAGAAACCGTTGTCACCGGAACAATCCGGAGGTGTGCCCGGATATCCGGGCAAACGGCTATCGCCGCGAGGAACACTGCCGCAAAAGAAGGCCAGCGGATCTGCTCAGGCAGAACACGTTGACGGGAGCGTGCAGGAGCGTTTCCTCGAGAAAATCAAAGGCGGATCAGCCCTCCGATCCCGCAAATCTACCAAGCACGACGCGGGCGTCAAGGTTTTGGATCGTGAAGAGTGGATTTTGCGCAATCCGGCAATCCCCTGCGCAATCCGCTGTAGATCGCGGTTTTCCGGGAGCCTTGCCCCAGGAAATCCCCCGCCCGAGGGGGTGCTGGCTCTACTCGCCCGCGTTCGGGGCTCCCATGCCCGCCGACATCGGCCGGCCTCCTCTGGGCCACCGCCCCGCCGCGGATGCCGATCACCCGCCGAACCTGACGGTGTCTCCCGCCCCGCCGCCAGCCTTGTCTTGCGTCTGCACGACACGTGTCTTACAATCATCATCATGACTGGTTCATTGACCATTCGACTCGACGACAAGCAGCGCCGCGACCTGCACCGGATCGCCTCCGCGCTCGGGCTGTCGGATTCGGAGTTCGTCCGCGGCCTCATCGAGCGAGGCGTCGCTGCGGAGTCGGCCGGAGAGCGGCTCAGGCACCTCGCCGGAGCACTGGGCGCGGCAGCAAGCGGCCGCAAGGCTGTGGCTGGTGGTGATGCCTGGTCGAAGTCGCTCCGCGCGCGGAACTGGCGGAACTGAGGCCGACGCGCATGGAGGCGTGGCTGCTCGACACGGGCCCGATCATCGCCTTTCTCGATGATGCGGACGCCGCCCATCGCGTGGTCGTGCGGGCCTTCGAGCGGTTTGGTGGCCGGTTCGTCACGACCGATGCCGTGATCGTCGAGGCGATGCATCTGGTGTCACGGAGCCCGGCAGGGCCGGGGCTCTTGATCGACTTCCTCTTCTCCTCGCAAGCGGCGATTCATTCGTCGATGTCGGCCGATACCCTCCTGCAGGCAGGCGGACTCATGACGAAATACGCCGACGTGCCGATGGACTTCGCGGATGCCACGCTCGTGCTGCTGGCGACGCGGTTGCGGATCGCTGCCGTGTGCACGCTGGATCGGCGTGGTTTTCGCACCTATCGCAGCGGCACCCGCAAGGCATTCGATCTCGTGCTCGACCGCGCAGCTGGGTAGCGGTTCGCGATGCGGCGCGGGCAGGCTGCCGTCTCGCGAGCGGACGACAGGCTGAAGCCTGTCCTACGAGAGGGCGTTCGTGAGGTCGAGAATCGCCTTCTTGCCGTCGGCGAAATACATGAGCGTGTTGTCGGCGGCGAAGAGGGGATTCGGGATGCCCGCGAAGCCCGGCGAGAGCGACCGCTTCACCACCACCACCGTCTTCGCCTTGTCCACGTCGAGGATCGGCATGCCGGCGATCGGGCTCTTGGGATCGGTGCGGGCCGCCGGGTTCACCACGTCGTTGGCCCCGATCACGATCGCC
>RGVT01000153.1 GCA_010027105.1 Planctomycetia bacterium | reverse complement strand
GCCTGCGACGGGGCCCCTTCGGCCGGCGCGTCGTAGACCGCCGGCGTGCCCGTCGCGGGCACGACGCTCGTGAACTCGAGGCCGGGATCACGCCGGGTCCAGAAGCGGCCCGTCCAGCGGCCGCCGCGCACCGCGGACACGCCGCCACCGTCGGACGCAGACTTCACCGTCACGTCACCGGCCATCCGCACGAGCACGCCGCGCGGCGGCGACGGCCCCGGGCCCTCGTCATCCTCGGCGATCACGCCCGGCTCCTGCTCGATCCACACGACGGCCTCGTGGCTGCGGGCCGTGGTGGCCCCCTGGGCGATGGTGACACCGCCGGTGAGGTGCCACACGTCGTACGCCCCCTCCGTCCAGCGTGACGCCTGCGTGGCGCGGATCGCGAGCGGCTCTCCGGGATCGACCGCCGGCACCTCGATGCGCCCCGCGTCGGCGATCGCCGCCGCGAGCCCGCCGGCCGGCACGGCCGCGAGCACGCCGGCCGACGCCGAATCGCCGATGGTGCGCCGCGGCGGGTCGGCGCCATGGCACAGCGGGGCGGCCAACACGAGCGCCGCGACGCACAGGCCGCGCGCCGGCGACCGCCGCGGCAGACGCATCGGCCTGCGCGGCACGGGCGCGGAATCGTCGTCGCGATGACGCACGCGCAGGCCCTGTGGTGGAACGGACGCGGCCGCCCGGCGCGGCCGAAAAAATCCCCGGGCTTATAGGGACGTAATTTTTCGCGGGTCAAGGCGGGACCGCGCCGGTAAGCCTTGCCGGCCAAGGGGTTAGACGCAGGGAGCGCGGGCGTGCTTCCCGCCCCCACCGCGGCCGTCCGCAGCGGCGGGGCGTCGCACCGGACCGGGCTCGCCGCCGGGGCATGCGGGGCAAGCCCGGCAACCCCCCGGCGCCGCGACCCGGGTGATCTGGCGTGGCCCGGTGGCGGCCGCGGTAAGATGCGGTCTCGCCCCTGCTGCAGTTGCGGATGCAGGCCGATCCCCCACCCTTTTCCGCGCAGTCCGCCATCACGTCCGCACCCCTCCCACCATGCCCCGCCGCGGCCGGACCCGGGGGCCTCCCGAGCCGCCCCGTCGGCGAGCGGGTCGCAACCTGGCTGATCGAGCGCCGCAGGCCGCTGGCGGTGGTCGCGATCGCACTGGCGATCGGCGGCGTCGAGCGGTCGCGTCACCTCGAGTTCAGCCGCTCGATCGAGACGATGTTCGACCGGTCCGATCCGGCGCTCGTGCCGTATCGGCGGATGGCGCGGGCGTTCGGATCGAGCGAGGTCGTGCTCGCCGCCTACGACGCGCCCGACCTGTTCACGCCCGGAGGGATCGCCCAGCTCGGCCAGGTCGCGGCCGCGCTCGAGGCCGTGCCCGGCGTCGTGTCGGCGACGAGCCTGGCGGGCACGCCGCTCGGGCCGCGCATCATCGCACTCGACGAGAGCCCGACGGCCCGCAAGCTCGTGAAACTGATGGAGGGCTACACGCTCGGCGCCGACCACCGCACCGCGGCGATCGCCTGCGTGCTGGCGGCGCCGCCGGCCCCGACCGACACGTCGCGGTCAGCCGCCCGCGCCCGCGCGGCCTCGCGGGCCGACGCCATCGACCGCATCCGGGCGCTCGTGGGTGACCTGCCCGGCGGCACCGTCGCCGGCGAGCCGGTGATGCTCCGCGACGGCTTCGCCATGCTCGAACGCGACGGCAACCTCCTCGGCACGACCGCCGGCCTGCTCGCCGGCCTCGTGCTGCTCGTCTCCTTCCGGAGCGTGCGCTGGCTCGTGGTGCCGATGGCCGTGGTGCTCCTGGCCCTGTGGAGCACCCGCGGCATCCTCGCCGTGGGCGGGCTCAAGCTGACGATGGTCTCGACGATGCTCTCCGCGATGGTCACGGTCGTGGCGATCGCGACGGTGGTGCACGTGATCGTGGAGTATCGCCGGAGGCGCGATCTGGGGCTCGAGCCCGAGGCGGCGCTCCGGGAGGCGATCGCCGCTCTGTTCTGGCCGGTGCTGGGGGCGATCGCCACCGACGTGATCGGCTTCGGGTCGCTCGTCTTCAGCCGCGTGGGCCCCGTCCACGACTTCGGGATCATGACGGCCGTCGGCGCGGTGATGGTGCTCGTGGCCGCGGCGCTCGTCGTGCCCTTCCTCGCGCTCGCCGGCCGGTTCGACGCCGACCCGCGCCGGGCCTGGGGCGAGGCCGCGCTCGAGCTCGGCCTCGACGGACTGGCCAGGCGGATCGTGAGCCACCCCGGGAGGATCGTGGTCGCGGCCGCCGCCGTCAGCGCCGCTGCGGTGGCCGGCATGGGCTGGCTGGAAGTGGAGACCGACTTCACCCGTAACTTCCGCAGCTCGAGCCCGATCGTCGCGTCGTACGACATGATCGAATCGCGGCTCGGCGGGGCGGGGGTGTGGGACGTGCTCGTGCCGGCCCCCGAACCGATCGACGGCACGGTGCTCGAGGGTGTGGCGCGGCTGGAGCAGCGGCTGCGCGAGGAGGTGACGGTCGCAGAAGGCGGCGGGCCGCCCCGCCCGGCGCTCACGAAGGTGATGAGCGTGGCCGACGTCCTGGCGGCGATCTCGCCGATCTCGCTCGAGCGGCTGGAGCAAACGAGGGTGGGAAACTGGCTGGTGGCCGGCGCGATCCGGCTCCTCGAGGAGCAGCTGCCGCAGCTCGGCCGCGCGCTCGTCGGCCGCGACCCGGCCGACGGGTCGACCTGGCTGCGGGTGATGCTCCGGGCCCGGGAGCGGCAGCCCGCGGCCGCAAAGCACGACATCATCGAGGCGGTGCGGAGGATCGTGCGCGAGGAGTTTCCGGCCACGGCCGCGACCGCGGGGGGGGAGGTGACCGGCTTCTTCGTCCTGCTCGCGCAGCTCGTCGATCGGATGCTCGCCGACCAGTGGTTCACGTTCCTGCTCGCGGCGACCGGCATCTTCGCCCTCCTGGCCGTCGGTTTCCGGAGCTGCACGCTCGCCGCGGTGGCCCTCGTGCCCAACGCCCTGCCGATCTTCGTGGTGCTCGGGCTGCTCGGCTGGGCCGGCGAGCGGGTCAACATGGGCACCGCGATGATCGCCGCGGTGTCGATGGGGCTCTCGGTCGACAGCTCGATCCACTACATCGCCGCCTTCCAGCGGCGGCTGCGGGCCGGCGGGGCCTGCCCGGCGGCCCTCGAGACGGCCCACCAGACCGCCGGCCGGGCGATGGTGTTCTCCACGCTCGCGCTCGTCGTCGGCTTCCTCGCGCTCACGACGAGCGGATTCATCCCCACGGTGTCGTTCGGGGCGCTCTCCTGCCTCACGCTCACCGGCGGCCTCGTCGGCAACCTCGTGGTGCTGCCGGTGCTGCTGGCGCTCCTGGCGCCCCGGCCGGAGACGGGCTGCCGGGAGGAGAAAAAAACGCTACAACACCCGGCTCACCCCTGAGCCGGCCCCGAGCCGGGCCCGACCATGCCCGAGGAATTCGCCGATCTCCGCGGCCGCCGCGACGTCGTCGCCGAGCCGGCGGCCCGCCCCGAGACGATCGAGGCCGACGCCCTCGTCGTGTTTCTCACCGAGGGGGGCGTGGGCACCGGCGCCTGCGGCGCCGTCGACCGCGCTACCGGAGGCCTGCTCGCGCGGCTCGTGGCCGCCGGGGAGATCTCCGGCAAGCGGTTCGAGTGCGTGCCCCTGCTCGCCCCTCCCGGCGTGCGGGCGGCGCAGGCGCTCGTCGTGGGTCTGGGCAGGCGCGAGGATCTCGACGCCGGCACGCTCCACCGGGCGGCCGCCACCGCCGCGCGGATGCTCGCCGGCAGGCCGCGGGCCCGCGTGGCGCTCGTGGCCGACGACACCTGGACCGTCCGCCAGCTCGAGCAGGCGGTCGCCGGCGCGGTTGCGGGCATGGTGGGCCAGGATCTCTACCGCGCCGAAAAGAAACGCACCCGCTTCGGCACCACGATCTGGGTGGCCGCCGCTCCCGACGCCGTCGCGCGCGGCTCCGCGATCGGCGCCGGCGTGAATCTCGCGCGGCGGCTGGTCAACACGTCCCCGGACGACATCTATCCCCAGACGTTCGCCGAGGAGGCGGCCGCCGTGGCCGGCCGCACCGGCATGGAGATCGAGATCTGGGACGAGGAACGGCTCGCCCGCGAGCGCTGCCGCGCGATCCTCGCCGTGGGCCGCGGGAGCCACCGTCCGCCCCGGCTGGTGATCCTCCGCCACCGCGGCCCCGGGGCGGCCGACGGCCCGCCCGGGCTCGCGCTCGTGGGCAAGGGGGTGACGTTCGACTCCGGCGGTCTGTCGCTCAAGCCCTCGGAGTCGATGCTCACGATGAAGTGCGACATGGCGGGGGCGGCGGCCGTCCTCGGCGCGGCTGCGACGATCGCCACGCTCGCGCTGCCGGTGCACCTCGTCGCCGCCGTGGGCCTCGTCGAGAACATGACCGGCCCGGCGGCGTACAAGCTCGGCGACGTGATCACCGCGCGCAGCGGGACCACGATCGAGGTCCACAACACCGACGCCGAGGGACGGATCGTGCTCGCCGACGTACTCGACGTGGTGCGGGAACTCAAGCCGCGGCGGATCATCGACGCGGCCACGCTCACCGGCGCCTGCATGGTGGCCCTGGGCCACGACGTGGCCGGCCTGTTCACGAACGACCAGCCGCTGTGCGACGCCCTCGCTGCCGCGGCCCGCGCGGTCGGCGAGCCGGTCTGGCAGCTGCCGATGTACGCCGACTACGACGACCAGATCGCGAGCGAGGTGGCCGACATCAAGAACGTGGGCGACGGCCGCTGGGGGGGCGCGATCACGGCGGCCAAGTTCCTGGAACGCTTCGTGGGCGGCATCCCCTGGACCCACGTCGACATCGCCGGCCCCGCCTTCGCCGAGAAGCCACGCCCCTGGATCGACGGCGGCGGCACGGGCTCGATGGTGCGCGCCTTCGTGGAATTCGCCCGCGGGTCTTGATTACGAGGGCTCACGTGCCCAACCCGGCTTCGGGCTCCCCAGACCCCGTCGCCGGACGTTCACTGCGCCCTCCGGGCTGCGATCACTCCTAGAGACTGGCGCTGCGGCATCCATGCCTGCGCTGGTCGCTAAAGCCGGCGGCCGGGGCACTGGGGAGCCCGAAGCCTCCTCAACTGAAACGGCGAGGCGAGGGGTTGCCCCTGCCGTCGAGACGGCGTTACTCACCAGCGAAGCCAGGATGGCGCAGCGCCAGTGAGTCCGAGTGAGCGGAGCCCATGGATGGGCGCAGCGAACGCAGCCCCGAGCCGGATTGCGCGGTTCGGGATTGAAGACTCTCAACGCCCTCCCAAGACCGCGGCGATGCGCGCGGAGGTCACCGGGTCGATCACGCCGTGTTCGGTGATGATCGCGCGGATGAGGCGGGCCGGGGTCACGTCGAAGGCGGGGTTGAACGCCTTCGCACCGGCCGGGGCGGCGGGAACGCCGAGCGGGGCGAGCACCTCGGCCGGGCCCCGCTCCTCGATCGGGATGTCGGCGCCGGTGGCGAGCGCGAGATCGAAGGTGCTCGACGGGGCGGCCACGTAGAAGGGCACGCCGTGGGCGGCGGCCAGGACGGCGAGCGAGTAGGTGCCGATCTTGTTGGCGGTGTCGCCGTTGGCCGTGATCCGGTCGGCGCCCACGATGCAGGCGGCGATCCGGCCGGTCGCCAGCAGGTGGCCGGCGGCCGAGTCGCAGAGCACGGTCACCGGGATCCCGCGCTCGACGAGCTCCCAGGCCGTGAGCCTGGCGCCCTGGAAGAGCGGCCGCGTCTCGTCGGCGAAAACCTCGAACCTGCGGCCTCGTTCCCAGGCCGTCGTGATCACGCCGAGGGCCGTGCCGATGCCGCCGGTGGCGAGCGCGCCGGTGTTGCAGTGCGTGAGGACGTTGCCGGCCGGGAGCACCGCGGCTCCGTGGCGGCCGATCGCGGCGCAGAGCCGCTCGTCTTCGGCGTGAATCGCCCGGGCCTCGGCGAGCAGCGCCTGGGCGAGCGCGGCGGCCGGAGCGTCCGCGGCCAACGCCGCGAGTTTCCCGAGCGACCGCTCCACGGCCCAGCGCAGGTTCACGGCCGTCGGGCGGGCCGACGCGAGCTCCTCGCCGCGGGCGAGCACGTGGGCGAGAGCCTCGTCGGGAGGCAGCCCGGCCCGCACCGCCTCGGCCGCGGCGACGACGAGCCCATAGGCTCCGGCGATGCCGATGGCGGGCGCTCCGCGCACGCGCAGGCTCTTGATCGCCTCGACGACGGTCTCCACGTCGCGGCATGCAAGCCACTCGAGCCGGGCCGGCAGCTTCGTCTGGTCGAGGATCTCGAGGTGGCCGGCGGCGTCGCCGGCCCAGCGCAGCGCGACGGGGGCGGTCATGGCAGCGGCTCGCACGGCAGGCCGAACGCTTCGGCGACGGCCCGATGGACGAGCCTTCCCTGGTAGACATTCACCGCCGACCGCATCGTCGGACTTTCGCGGACGGCGTTGTCGACTCCAGAAGCGAGTTGCATCACGTACGGCAGCGTGGCGTTGCAGAGCGCGTAGGTGCTCGTGCGGCCGACGGCGCCCGGCATGTTCGTGACGCAATAGTGCACGACGTCGTCCACC
>RGVT01000152.1 GCA_010027105.1 Planctomycetia bacterium | reverse complement strand
CAGCCTGTCACGAATGGCAACAATCCTCCGGCGTGCCCGACAGGCCGAAGCCTGTCCTACGCGGGTGAGCGCAGCGCGTCCTTCCCCATCCAGGGCACGAGCGCCGCGGGCACCCGCACCGAACCGTCGGCCTGCTGGTGGTTCTCGAGAATCGCGATGATCGCCCGGCTGACCGCGATCGCCGTGCCGTTGAGCGTGTGGACGAAGTGCGTCCCCTTCTCCCCCGGCTTCTTGTAGCGCACGGCCAGCCGCCGGGCCTGGAAGTCGGTGCAGTTGGAGGTGCTCGTGACCTCGCCCCACTCGCCGGCCGCGCCGCGGCCCGGCATCCAGGCCTCGAGGTCGAACTTGCGGTAGGCCGGGCCGCCGAGGTCGCCCGAGGGCGTGTCGATCACGCGGTAGGGGATCTCGAGGCCGTCGAACAGCCGGCACTCGAGATCGAGGAGCAGGTCGTGCAGCGCCTCGCTCTCCTCCGGCTTCGCGAAGGCGAACATCTCCACCTTCGTGAACTGGTGCACGCGGTACAGCCCGCGGGTGGCCTTGCCGTGGGCGCCGGCCTCGGTGCGGAAGCAGTGGCTGATGCCGCACAGCTTGAGCGGCAGCTCGTCGGGCTCGAAGATCCGCTCGTGGAACGCGCCGCCGAGCGTGATCTCGGCGGTGGCCACGAGGGACAGATCGGAGCCGCTGATCGAGTAGATCTGCGTCTCGTCACCGCGCGGCATGAAGCCCGTGCCCTCGAGGATCGTGTCGCGGGCGAGATCGGGCGTGGTCATCGCCGTGAACCCCTCGCGCACGAGAAGGTCGAGCGCGTAGCGCTGCAGCGCCAGTTCGAGCAGCACGGCGTCGTTCAGGAGGAAGTAGAAGCCGTGGCCGGCGACGCGGGCCCCGGCCTCGAAGTCGAAGAGCCTCAGGGCCGCGCCGATCTCCACGTGGTCGCGCGCCGCGAAGCCGAAGGCGGGTGGCGGCGTCCTCCCGCGCCTGATCTCCACGGCCGAGTCCTCGCCGCCGACCGGGGCGGCGGGGTGGGTGAGATTGGGGATCTGCCGGAGGATCTCGTCCGACTCCGCCGCGACCTTCGCCACGCGGTCCTCGAGGGCGGCCACCTCCTCGCGGAGCCGGCGGCCCTCCGCCTTGCGGGCCTCGCGCTCGGCCGCATCGGCGGCCTGGCCGATCGACCTGCTCACCCGGCCCGCCTCGTGGTTGAGCCGGTCGACGTCGGCCTGCAGGCTGCGCCGCAGGCGGTCGAGGTCGCCGAACCGGGCCACGTCGGCCGCCGACCCGCGGTTGCGGCAGTTGGCGGTGACCAGGTCGACGTTGTCGGCCACGAAGCGACGGTCGAGCACGTGCGGACACTCCCGGTGAAAGGAGATGAATATACTGTCGCCGAGCCATGACAGAAGCCGCCGCTGCCGCCGTCGCCGATCCCGCCGAGGGCGTCGTCGCCGCCGTGCGCCCCGAGAACCGCTCGCGGCCGCGGCGCCAGCCCCGCTACCACGTGGTGCTCTGGAACGACGACGATCACACGTTCCAGTACGTGATCGGGATGCTCAAGCGGCTCTTCGGCCACCCGCCGGAGACGGGCTTCAAGCTCGCCGAGGAGGTCGACTCGAAGGGCCGCGTGGTGGTGCTCACGACGACGAAGGAACACGCCGAACTGAAGCGCGACCAGATCCACGCCTTCGGCGCCGACAAACTCCTGGCCCGCTCGAAGGGCTCGATGGCCGCCTCGATCGAGGCCGAGTGACATTTCGCCCCGAGGGCTGCCGACTACCAGCTCCTCCCACCGGCTCCGGGTGCCCACCGACCGACTCCGCCGAAAGTTCTGAGCGCGGTAGCGACAGGCCTCCAGGCCTGTCGATCGACAGAGCTGGAGCTCTGTCGCCACGGGAAGGCTTCGGGCTACTCGTGTCGCTTGAGCCGGCGTTTGCGACCAGCGCAGGCATGGATGCCGGAGCGCCAGTCGCTCCGAGTGAGCCGAAGCCGGGCACCGATCCGCCGTACGCGGATTGGTCGGGCGGAGGCGAACGTCCGGCGAGGGGGATCGGGTGGCCCGAAGCCGGGTTGGGCAAACAAGGGCACGAAATGCGTCAGTCGCAATGAGCGGGCTTGCCGTCGGCGTCGTAGCACTCGACGGCGCCCGAGCGGTTCTGCGGCCGCGTGCCGATCGCGATCGAGTCGACGCCCCGCTCGTCCTTGATCTCGATGCGGCCGCCGCCCGCGCCGATCACCCGGCCCATGTGGATCAGCACGGTGCCGTTCTCCGCCTCCAGCACGATCTCGCGGCAGGTGAGCCGGGCGGCCTCGAGATCGCCCACCTTCGCGGCGGCCAACCGCTCCTCGGGAACCGCCACGGCCCGCACGGCCAGGCCGAGGGCCAGAAACAGGAGCGGATAGATGGTCCACCGTTCGCGGCTGGTCATGAAGGGGCCTCCGGGGTGCGGCCGGGCCGGTTCAATCGCCGTGCAGCTGCCGCAGCCGGCCCGACAGCCGCAGGATCAACTGCACCCGCTCGAACTGGTCGAGCCAGTCGGAAACGACGGCGGCGATCGCGTCGGGCGGGGGCGGCACGGCGCCGCTCGCGCAGCTTTGGCCGAGTTGGGCGGCCGCGGCTGCGCGGTACGCGGCGAGGGTCTTGTCGCCGTACGAGAGCACCGGCGTGAAATCCTCGGAGAGAAACAGGGCGACGGGAACCCGCTGGCCGCCGCACACCGTGAGGTGCGCGGCGACGTCGGGCCGGGCGTCACGGTCGAGGAACCGGACGTCGAGCGCCGGCGACGCCGCGGCGAAGTGGGCGAAGATCGGGCACTGGTTGACGCAATCGCCGCACCAGGCGCCGGCCAGCACGAGCACGGGCATCCTCCGGGCGAATCCGCCGAGCAGCGACCGCTGCGCCGGGGTCAGCGACACGCGGGCGTGGAAGGCGTCCCATCGGCCCCGCTGATCCGGGTTCGCGTGCCGGTCGAGGAACGCGGCGTAGGGCAGCGAGGCCTCGAAGGCGGCCTGCCAAGCCGCGGGCGTCGGCGGCACGCCCGCGCCGGGGATCGGCACGGGGGGCGTGAGGGTGGCGACGGAACCGGCCATGACGATGTTCTCCTCGGGCGGACCCGGCAGAGCATAGCGTGTGGCCCGGCGGGGCCTGAAAACCGGCGAATCGGCCGTGAAAAACCGGCATTGATTCCGGTGCGGGGGCCTTCTAGTGTTCCGCCCGCCTGAAGGCTCGCGGGGCAGATGGAACCGCCCCACCCGAGGCACGCCGGCAGCACGGATGCGTTCGCCGGGGCTTCGGGCCGCGGCAACCAGTGATCGTCCAATCGCTCCCGGAAACGGCTCAGGTTCTCCGCCCCCCTGGGGCCTGGGCCGTTCCGGGGGCCTTTGTTTCGGTTCGGCCCCGCGCGATCCGCCCGCGGCGGCGCGTCTATAACTCCGGCATGCCGACGCCCCCCGCCCCGCCCGGCGCCGAGAAGATCATCCGCTGGATCATGGTCGCGATCGTGATCTGGGGCGCGATCCTCGCCGCCGGCGCCTGGACGCTCAACCACGACGTCCGTCGCCCGATCATGGTGATGGGATGCGTGCTCGCCTTCCTCGGCTTCTGGCTGGCCATGCTGCGCACGCTGCGCCGGTCGTCGTAGGACAGTCACCTCGTCTGCTCCGGCTCGTGACTGCCCAGACCCTCTCGCTTGACGTTCGCTTCGGGCCTCCAGCCCTCAGCTCTCTGCGTGTCCGCTGCGCTTTCGCAGACCAATCCGCCTGCGGCGGATCGGTGCCCTTGGCTGCGCTTGCTCCCACAGCCCGCTCGAGGGCATGGGCAGCCCCGAGCCTCGTCCACTGAAAAAGGGGAGGCTTCGGGCTCCCCAGACCCCGTCGCCGGACGTTCACTGCGCACGACCAATCTGCCTGCGGCAGATCGGTGCCCGGGCTCCGTTCACTCCTAGCGACTGGCGCTGCGCCTGGCGAGTGTCGCGCCGTCGCCGCCGTCCCGGCGTCGGCGGCGGCTTACGGTCGCCGAGCAAAGCTCGGCTCCGGCACGCGAACGACAGGGCCGGAGGCCCGATGAAGCACCAGCGGGCGGAGGCCCGCCAAGCGAACAACGGCACGATGCCGGGTGTTCGCGTGAAGATGGCTGCGCTGGTCGCTAAAGCCGGCGGCCGGGGCACTGGGGAGCCCGAAGCCTCCTCACCTGTACGGACTGCCGGGCTGGAGGCCCGGCTCTCAAGAGCGAACGGAGGTTCGCCAAGAAACCCGAGGCCAGGATGGCGAGGGGTTTCGTGAATTCGGGTGGGCCGAAGCCGGCGCGTACCAGTTCGCGCAACCGCTCTGCGCGTATACTTCCGCCGCGTGAAAGGAGGGCACATGCTCATCAAGTTGCGGTCGGTGTTCGACACGGGGCTCGGCATGGGGCCCGACGGAAGGCCGGGCGTCGACACGGAACGCAGCGTGATGGGGCTCTCGATCGGGCAGTACCTGATCCGGCGGCTCTCCGATTACGGGATCCGCCACGTGTTCGGCCTGCCGGGCGACTACGTGCTCTCGTTCTACAGCATGCTCGAGCACAGCCCGCTCGACCTCGTGAACTGCACCCGCGAGGACTGCGCCGGGTTCGCGGCCGACGCCTACGCCCGCGTCAACGGCATGGGGGCGGTGTGCGTGACGTACGGCGTGGGAGGCCTGAGCCTGGCCAACTCGATCGCCGGCGCCTACGCGGAGAAGAGCCCGGTGGTGCTCATTTCCGGGGCGCCGGGGATCCGCGAGCGGGTGAACGATCCGCTGCTCCACCACCGCGTGCGCGAGTGGCACACGCAGCTCGAGGTGTTCGGGAGGATCTGCGCCGCCAGCCGGGAGATCGTCGATCCCGCGACCGCGTTCCGCGACATCGACCAGCTCCTCGACACGGCCCATCGGCTCAAACGGCCGGTCTACGTCGAGCTGCCGCGCGACATGGTGGCCGTCGTGCCCGACCAGATCCGCCCCTACTCGGCGCCGCAGGTGAGGAGCGACCCCAGCGCCCTCGCCGAGGCGGTGAAGGAGGCGGTGGCGCGGATCGAGGCGGCGGAGCGGCCCGTGATCATCGCCGGCATCGAGCTTCACCGTCACCGGCTCCAGGAGGAGGTGGTGCGGTTCGCCGAGGCCACCGGGATCGCCATCACCTCCACGCTTTTGGCCAAGAGCGTGGTCAGCGAGGTGCACCCGCTCTACGTGGGGCTCTACGAGGGGGCTCTCGGCCGCGAGGAGGTGACGGCCTTCGTGGAGGAGAGCGACTGCGTGATCCTGCTCGGCACGCTGCTCACCGACCTCGACCTCGGCATCTTCACGGCCAAGCTCGACGCCTCGAAGAGCATCTACGCCACGGCCGACGAGCTGCGGATCAGCCACCACTATTTCCACCACGTGCTCCTCGAGGACTTCCTCCAGGCGCTCTCCGCCGCCAAGCCGCGGGCCGCGAAGCGGCCGCACCCCCCGGGGCCGGCGGCCGCCCAGGGGCCGTTCACGCCCGCCCCCGCCGCCCCGATCACCACCACGCGGCTGGTGCGCCGGCTCGACGAGTCGCTCGACGACAGGACGATCGTCGTGGCCGACGTCGGCGACGCGCTGTTCGCGTCGAGCGAGCTGGTGATCCGCGGGCAGACGGAGTTCATCTCGCCCGCCTACTACACCTCGATGGGGTTCGCGGTGCCCGCCGCGCTCGGGGCGAAGGTGGCCCGGCCCGACCATCGCGTCGTGGCGCTCGTGGGGGACGGCGCGTTCCAGATGACCGGCATGGAGCTCTCCACGATCGTGCGGCGCGGTCTGCCCGTGGTGGTGATCGTACTCGACAACCGGGGCTACGGCACCGAGCGGGTGATCCACGAGGGCAGCTTCAACGACATCAACCCCTGGGAATACCAACTGCTGCCGCGGGTGCTCGGCGGCGGGACGGGATACGAGGTCCGCACGGAGGGGGAGTTCGACGCGGCGCTCACGAAGGCGCTCGCGGACGAGTCGGGCCTGAGCCTGATCCGGGCCCACATCGGTGTCGAGGATCGGAGCGTCACGCTCGACCGGATCGGCCGAAGCCTCGCCCAAAAGCTCCGCCAGTGAGCCTCGCGGCCGGGGACGCGGGGAGGGCGATCCGCCCTTACCCGCCCGGTGGCGCGGGCCGCGCCGCGCGGAGCGCGGTGCTCGAGATGTCCATGCGGAACTCCCGCTCCGACACGAAGAAGGCGAGGTCGCGCAGCGGCTGCGGTACGTCGAGCCGAGCCGGGTCGGCGAACTCCCCGTCGCGGGCGCGGCCGAAGACGATCAGCCCGCGGGCCCGCCCGGCGATCGTCCGCACCGCGGCCGCGGCCGCCTCGGCGGAGCCGCCGTAGTAGCGCGGGTCCGCGAGCCGCAGGTAGGTGTCGGCCCCGACGACGAACGTGCCCCCCGGAAAGAGCGCGGTCTTCTCCAGGAACGTCGCCGCCCGCGTGAGCCACAGCGTGCGGTCGGCGAACTGCGCCGCCCGCGCCGCGATCTCGTGGTAGTCGAGCAGCGGCTTGTCGACGTTGGCGATCGACAGTTCGAATTCGACCGGCCGCTCGGCGATCTCCTCGGCC
>RGVT01000151.1 GCA_010027105.1 Planctomycetia bacterium | reverse complement strand
CACGACCGCTCGAACGCGGCAAGCCCGCCCGGATCGACGCACCGGACCGTCGCCCGTTGGCCGCCGAAGATCGTGCCGTCGTGGAGCGAGCCCCGCGGGCCGAGGCAGGGCAGCACGTCGACCTCCACGCGGGCCGCCCGTCCCGCGCCGCCGTGGACGATCCGCGGCGGCCGGGCCGCGCGCGGCAGGCCGTCTCGGTCGACGTCGCCGAGCGCCCGCGCCGTGACGAGGAGCAGCCGCAGCGTGGGCAGCGGGCCCGTCGCCGTCTCCTCGGCCCGCACGGCGGGGTCGCGCGACTGCTCGATCGCCACGGCGGCGTCGATCCATTCGTCGGCCGCGGCCGCCGTCGCGCGGGCCGTGCTCAGGGCGAGCCTGGCGCGGGCGGCGGCGGGGCGGGCGGCCCAGGCGGCGGCGCCGGCCGCGAGCGAACCGATCTGGCGTTCGATGTCACTCATGCGGTCACCGACATCGCTCATTTGCCGATGCAATGCCGCTCGAATATACGGTCGAGCAGGTCGGCGCTCATCTCGCGGCCCGTGATTTCGCCGAGCGCGCGCACGGCCCGCCCCACATGGCCGGCCACCACGGCCTCGTCGCGTCCCCCTCCGCCCGCGGCCTGCCGCGCCGCGTCGAGCGACACACGGGCCGCGTCGATGCCGACCCGCATCCGGAGCGTGGCGGCGGACCCGCCGGCCGGAAGCCCGGCCACGGCCCGCAGGATCGCCTGCCGCAGCGCCGCGACGCTGCCCGGATCGTGGACGCTCGTCGCGATCGCCTCGCCACGTCCGCTTCCCGCCGGCACACGGTCGCAGCGCGTGCGCACGTCGATTCGTGCGCGCGCCGGCGGCACGTCGGGGATGGCAGCCGTGTCGGCGGCATCGTGGCACACGAGCAGGAGGTCCGCCCGGGCCACTTCGGCGTCGGCCACCGCGGTGGCCGCGGCGGCGAGCGAGCCGGCGGTCGCCGTCCTGTCGATGCCCGCCAGATCGACGAGCAGGCACGCCGTGCCCTCCCCCTCGAGCCGGGCGCCGATCCAGTCGCGCGTCGTGCCGGGCTCGTCGGCGACGAGCGCCCCGGCATGCCCCGCGAGGGCGTTGAACAGACTGCTCTTGCCGATGTTCGGCCGGCCGACGAGCACGACCCGGGGCAGATCGGCTCCGGCCGCATCACGCTCCGCGAGATGCGTCGCCACCGCGTCGAGCGTGCGCGTTGCCCCCGCGAGCCGCTCGTCGACGCTCCGCCAGAACGCGGCGTCCGCCGCGGCGACGTGATCGGGCGAGCGTTCGTCGGCGAAGTCGATCACGGCCTCGATGTCGGCGAGCAGATCGAGCAGTTCCTCGCGCACCGCGTGCAGCCTCCGGCCCGATCCCCCGGCCATCCGGTCGAGCGCAGCGGCGAGCTCCTCCGGCGTGCGGGCCTCGACGACGGCGAGCACCGCCTCGGCCTGCACGAGGTCGAGCCGGCCGGCGAGAAAGCCCCGCAGCGAAAACTCTCCGCCCCGCGCCAGCCGCGCCCCGTGGCGGCAGGCGGCCGCCACGATCGAGTCGACGAGCGGCGTCGACGCGGGCAGCTGCAGTTCGGCGAGCGGCCCGCCCGTGGGCCCCGCCGGCCCGGGCCACCAGAGCACGTCGACCGCGAGCGCACCCCACGTGGCCGCGAGTTCGGGATGCAGCCGCGCCGCCACGCAGCGGGGCGGCCCCGCGGCAAACCCACCGGGCGACTCTGCGACGAGTAATTGTCCGAGCAGCCGCGCAAGCCCCTCTCCGGAAATGCGCACGATCGCCCGCGCCCCGCCGCCGGGCACGGTCGCGGGAGCGACGATGAGGTCTGAAGGTGAGGCGAGTGGCGAAGGAGTCACGTGAGAAAACGTTTTAGACGATACCGGCGCGAGGCAGGCGAGGGGCTGCCCCTACCGTCGAGCCGGCTTGAGCGACCAGCGAAGCCATGGATGGCGCAGCGCCAGTCGCTAGGAGTGAGCGCAGCCCGGAGGGCGCAGCGAACGTCCGGTGAGACGGTACGGGGCAGCCCCGAGCCGGCTTGGGCGAGAACGGCCATGAATCGCAGAGCGTCGGCCCCACGGACTACCGCTTCCGGGCCTGGCGTTTCTTGCGGGTCGCCTCGGCGGCGTCGGGCTTCGGCCTGCCGTTGCCCGCCGACTGTGCGTCGGTCGTCCGCGGCGCTCCCGCGGCGGCGAGCGCGGGCTGCGGGCCCGTGGGCAGGAGGAGCCGCTCGGCGATGCCCCACAGGCTCGATGCGATGAAGTACAGGCACAGGCCGCACGGCACCTTGAAGAACATCACGGCCATGAACCACATCATGTAGTTCATCACCTGCTGCTGCATCCTCTGCTGCTCGTCGACCGCCGGCGGCATGAAGAGCTTCTGCTGCCAGAGGAAGAGGCCGATCGTCGCCAGCGGAAACAGGTTGAGGAACGGCCCCAGCCAGCCCTCGGGCGCGGTCAGGAACGCCGGCAGGATCCGCGACCAGTCCCAGAGCATGTCGGGGGCGGCGAGGTTCGAGCACCAGCGGATTGCGGACGAGAACAGCGGCGCCTGCCGCAGCTCCACGTCGGTCGCGAGCGACCGGTAGAGCCCCATGAAGATCGGAACCTGGATGAACACGAGCAGGCAGCCGCCCATCGGGTTGTAGTCGTGCTTCTTCCACAGCTCCTGCGTGGCCCGCGTCCGCTTCTCGGCGTCGTTCTTGTACTTCTCGGCGATCGCCTTCATCTCCGGCTGCAGGGCCTGCATCTTCTGCGACGAGACGGCCTGCTTGCGGCTCAGCGGAAACATCGCCCCACGGACGAACACGGTGAGCAGGAGGATCGCCACGCCGTAGTTCCGCACCACGGCGTGGATCGCGTGGAGGATCGCGATCAGCGGGCGGGCCACCCAGCCGAACCAGCCGTAGTAGACGAGGTCGTCCATCCGGGCGCCCTCGGCGCCGAAGGCGGCGAGGAGCTCGGGCCGCTTCGGGCCGGCGAAGATGCCGTAGCGATGGACCACCGGCACGTCGGGGGCCAGCGTGACCTCGCGCGACACGAGCCTGCAGGTGACGTCGACGAGCTTGCGGCGGGCCGCCGGCGGCACGTCGCCCACGGCCAACGGCCGCACCTCCTCCAGCCGGGGTATGTCGGGGCCTGCGGGGGCGGGGAGCAGCGCCGCCGCGAAATACAGGGCGTCGACGCCGGCGAACGACAGCGGCTTGCCGTCGCGGACCGCGGTCGCCGGATGGTCCAGGGCGGCGTCGGCGATCTTCAGGCCGCTGACCAGCGTGCTCTGCTCCCCCGCGAACCGCACCGCCACGTCGCGCACGCCGAGCGAACTCCAGTCGCGGGCCACCCGCGACGTGTACCACCAACCCTCCGTGGGCAGCCCGGTGGGGCCGTCGAGCGCGTAGGTGATCGTCGATTCCCGACCCGCCGAGACGAATTCGATCGCGAGCTCCAGCCGGTGGCCCGGCCCGTCGGGCTCCGCCGCCAGCCGGTATTCCTTCGCCACGGAGAGGCCGCCCGGCAGCCGCGTCGTGAGCCGCACCCGCCCGGCGTCGCTCGTCGGATCGATCTCCCAGTCGCGGTCGGCGAGTTCGAGGCCGCCGATCTCGGCGAGCGGCTCGCGGCGCCGGCGGCCGTCGCGGGCTTCGAGCGACAGGCGGAAGGAGAGCGGGTCGTGCGGCTGGAGGTCGGGGTCGTCGACCGGGGCGGCGCAATGCTCCGGCCGCACCACTTCCAGAGGCCGCCTCACGAGCACCGCCTCGACCGATCGCGGCACGCCGTCACGCACGGTCTCGACCGTCACCCGCTGCCCGGCCTTCGTGCCGCGGAGCGCCGCGAGGAGGGCCGGCGGATCTGGGGTGTCGACGCCGGCCAGCCGCGCGATCACGTCCCCCGCGGCCAGGCCCGCGGCGGCGGCCGGCGTGCCCGCGCCCACGACGCCGATCCGGCAGCCGCCGGCGGCCGCCTCGAGCCCGAGATGCCCCAGATAGCCCGACCAGTCGTCCTGGTCGTGGAACTGCTCCCCCGCCAGTTCGATCCGTTCGACCGCGGCGCCGCGCGTGGTGAGCGTGACGAGCATCCGCGCCGGCCCGGCGGGGTCGAGCGACCCGAGCGTGCGGCGGCCGCGGGGCGCCGCCGGGGCGGATTCAGCGGTCGACTCCGCCCCTTTTTCCGACTCGACGCCGCCGGCGGTGTCCCCGGCAGGCGGCTCCGCCGCATCGCGGGCGGCCAGGGCCGCGTCGTCCGGCTGTCGCGGTTCTTCCGCCACGGGCTCGAGCGGCGGCTTTTTCGGAAACAGGTACGCCTGCAGCGCCTGGCTGCCGATGAGGATCGCGAGCGCGACGAGGGCGAACTGGATGTGGCGGCGTTCCACGAAGCGGTTGTCCGGCGGCGGGCGGGAAGCGTGCCGCCGCAGTATAGATTGCCGCGGTGGGGAAAACCTAGCGGCCCTGCGTGAGCCGGTCGCCGAGGAAGTTGTCGAGGTCGGCGATCGCGTGGATCTTCCGGCAGGTGATGTCGAAGGGATATTCGATCCTTCGGAACCGCACCTCGTGCCCCTCGACGATCGCGTAGCAGGCCCGCCGGTCGCCGTCGCGGGGCTGCCCGACCGATCCCGCGTTGACCATCGCCTTCCCGCCGGGCAGCGTCACGATACATTCGACTCCGCCGGCTGGCACGTTCGGCGCGATGAACTCCGGAGCCTCGGTGAACACCCCCGGGATGTGCGTGTGGCCCTGCAGCGAGTAGCGGCCCACGAGTTCGAAGATGTGCTCCATCTTCAGCGGGTTGTAGATGTCCTCGGGAAACACGTACTCGTCGAGCGGCCGACGGGCGGAGCCGTGGACGAGCAGGAAGTCCCCCTCCACGTGGTTGCGGGGCAGTTCGCCGAGAAAATCGCTGAGGGGTTCGGCGGCGTTGCGGGGCAGTCGGTCGTGCTGCTCGAGCTGGGCCCGGGTCCAGCGGATCGCCCGCTCCGCCCCCACGTTGAATCCGTCGGGGTCGAAGAGGGCCCCCTGGTCGTGGTTGCCCAGGATCACGACCCGGCATTTCTGCCGCACGAGCCGCACGCACTCGCAGGGGTTCGGCCCGTAGCCGACGATGTCGCCCAGGCAGTCGATGGCGTCGACACCCTGACTGCCGATATCCTCGAGCACCGCCTCGAGGGCCTCGAGGTTGCCGTGGATGTCGCTGATGATGGCCCGCTTCACTCTCGTCGACCCTGGATCCGGCGGACCGTACGGACGCTCGGGAAAACTGACTCTACGGAGGCCGGAAACGAGGGTCAAGGACGGGCGGGGCGACCGCGGACCGGCTCGCTCGACGGGGGCTTTGCGACGATGAGGACGATCGCCATCGACACGAGCCTCGCCGCCGGTTCCGTGGCGGCGAGCGCCGCGGGGCGCGTCGCGGAAGTCGCGCTTCCCGAGGCCGGCGAGCACGCGCGGCGGATCGCGACCGCGGCGGCCGAGGTGGCCGCGCGGCTCGGGTGGACGGTCGGCGACGCGGAACTCGTCGGTGTGGTGCGCGGGCCGGGCTCGTTCACGGGGCTGCGCGTCGGCGTGGTCGCGGCGAAGGCGATCGCGTGGGCCGCCGAGGCCGACCTCGTTGGCTTGTCGGGATTCGAAGTGCTCGCGCTGCGGGCCGCGCGGCTGACCGGGGCGACGCACGCCCCTCTGCATCTCGCCTACGACGCCGGCCGCGGCGAGGTGTTCGTGGCGGAGGCCGCGCCCGCGGCCGAGGCACCATCGGGCCACGCACTCTCGACCCCGCGGCTCGTGCCGCTCGCCGCATGGGTGGCGGGGCTGCCGCAGGGAGCGCATGTCTCCGGGCCCGGGCTCGCCATCGGATGACCCGGCAGCGCCTCCATGATGTGAAGGAAACTCAATCCGAAGCGGTTCAATTCCTGGGCGGCATGGCTGAAGATCGACGCCGGATTGCTGTCGCTCATGTCGCCAAAGGCACCGGTCGGTGACAGACGAACGCCGACGCGTCCTGGCTTCCAAGCCCCGACCACCGCCTCGGTGACTTCGATGAGAAAGCGGGCCCGGTTTTCAACGCTACCGCCGTAGCCGTCAGTTCGGTGATTGGTTCCATCCCGAAGGAATTGATCGATGAGGTAGCCGTTGGCTCCATGGATTTCGACCCCATCAAATCCGGCCTTTTGGGCCTGGCGTGTTGCTTCGGCGTAGTCGGCCACGATTCCGGGAATCTCATCGGCATCGAGAGCTCTTGGCGTCGGATACGGTTTCTTGCCGGAAGGCGTGTGAATGCCGTCGCCGCGGAGGGCGATGGCCGAAGGGGCCACGGGCAGAACCCCGCCGGGTTGAAAATCCGGATGAGACGAACGGCCCATGTGCCAGAGTTGGACGATGATCTTGCCGCCGGCCGCGTGGACTGCGTCGGTGACCCGTTTCCATCCTTGCACTTGCTCCTCGTTGTAGAGGCCCGGAGTGTTGATCCATCCGGCCGCCTGCTCGGAGATGATCGTGGCTTCGCTGATGATCAATCCTGCCGTCGCCCGCTGCCGGTAGTATTCGACCATGAGGTCGTTGGGAATCCGCTCGGGACCGGTGCGA
>RGVT01000016.1 GCA_010027105.1 Planctomycetia bacterium | reverse complement strand
GTGAAGTGCGTGGCCTGCTTCCTCTGCGCCACCGCCTGCCCGGCCCACTGCATCGACATCGTGGCCACCGAGAGCCCGTGGCCCGACCGCGAGAAGTATCCGGAGAGCTTCCAGATCGACGAGCTGCGCTGCATCTTCTGCGGCATGTGCGAGGAGGCCTGCCCCGTCGACGCGATCGAGCTCACGAGCCTGCTCGACCTCACGGGCAAGAGCCGCGAGGAGATGATCTTCGACAAGGAGAAACTGCTCAGTGTCTACGACATGACGAAGGACGCCGAGCCGATGAAGTCGGCGGCCCTCGGGGGGACGCTGTGACCGGCCTGCTCCCCGAGCTCTCGCCCGGCCTCGTGCTCGCCGGCGCCGTCACCGCGGCCGCCGCGAGCCTCTGGCTGCTCCTGCCGCGGAGCGGTGAGAGCCGCGCGGCGCGGTGGCTCGGCCTCGCCCTGGGCGCGGCGGCCCTCGCCGGCCTCGTCGCCACGGGTCGGCGGCTCGGAGGGCTCGGCGAGGAGGCGGTGTTCCTGACCGTGGCGCTCGTGGCCGTGATCTCGGGGGCCGCGACGATCGTGACCCGCTCCCCGGTCTATTCGGCGATCTGGTTCGCGCTTTCGCTCACGGGCGTCTCGGGCGTGCTGCTCGTGCTCGGGGCGCAGTTTCTGGGCGTGGCCACGATCGTGGTCTACGCCGGCGCGATCCTCGTGATGTTCCTGTTCGTGCTGATGCTCGCGCAGCCGTCGGGGCTCGCCCCCTACGACCGCGTGTCGAACGAGCCCCTGCTCTCGGCCGTGGCCGGCGCGGTGCTGCTCGGCCTGTTGTCGCTCGCGATCGGGCGGCTGACGAGCGACACGGCGTGCTGTGCCGTAGCACCCCGGGCCGCCGGCCCGGCAACGCAGGCTGCGGCTCCGGCCCCATCGGCCGTCGATCCACTCGCGGCCGACCAGGTGGCCCGGCTCGGCGGTGAGCTCTTCGGCCGTCACCTGCTCGCCGTCGAGGTGGCGGGCGTGCTCCTGCTCGTGGCCTTGATCGGGGCGATCGCCGCCGTGGCCCGCGGCGAGGCCGCCCTCGAGGACGACCGTCGCCTGGCGGCGGGAGGCGGCCGCCGATGACGCCGCTCGCCGCCGCCCCGGCCCTGCTCCACGACGCCCTGCTCGTCGGCGCGATCCTCTTCGCGCTCGGGCTCGTCGGCATCCTCGCGCGGCGGAACCTGATCGTGATGTTCCTCTCCGCGGAGCTCATGCTGCAGGGGATCTCGGTGAGCCTCGTCGCCTGGAGCCGCCACCACGGCGACTTCGGCGGACAGGTGCTCGTGATCCTCGTGCTCACCGTCGCCGCCTGCGAGGCGGCCGTCGCGCTCGTGTTCGTGCTCCAGGCGTTCGCCCGCACCGGCCGGCTCGACGCCGCCGCCTGGCAGTCGCTCCGCGAGGCGACGCTCCCCCGTGCCGTCGACCACGCCCTGCCCGCCTCCGACGCCGCCCCGCCCCGCTGGCCGCGGCTGTCGACCGCCGGCGTGGAGCCCGCGGCAGACGAAGAGGCGGCCCTCGAACGCGAGCACGTGTAGCCACAGTCCGCGGGCCATCCATCACGTATGCAAGACATCTCCCCCGCCACCCTGCTCGTGCTCGTGCCGCTCCTGCCGCTTGTCGGCGCGGTGCTCACGCTGCTGTTGGGCCGCGTCCTCGGCGGCCGCGCGCACCTCCCGGCCATCGCAGGCATCGCCGGGGCGGCCGCCGTGGCCGTCGTGCTGCTCCTCGGCACGGCGAACCAGGTCGGCGGCGCCCACGGCCCCCATGCGGAACCCGTGCGGCCGGTGGAGATGATCTCCACGATCTGGCAGTGGGCGACGGTCGCCGACGCCTACTCCCCGCCGGCCGGCAGCCCCGCCGCGATCCCCGGCACCGCCGTGGGCGGCGGGGCGGGCGGCACTGCCCGCGCTTTCACGATCCCGGTGGCGCTGCGGCTCGATCCGCTCACCGCCACGATGCTCACGATCATCACCTGCATCGGCCTGGTCGTGGCCGTCTACTCGATCGGCTACATGCACCACGACCCGGGCTACCCCCGGTTCTTCGCGGTCTTCTCGCTGTTCGTGTTCTCGATGTCGATGCTCGTGAGCGCGAGCAACTTCCTCGTCGTGTACGTCTTCTGGGAGGCGGTGGGGGCCTGCAGCTACCTGCTCATCGGCTTCTGGTTCACGAAGCCCGAGGCCGCCCGGGCGGCGAAGAAGGCGTTTCTCGTCAACCGGATCGGCGACTTCGGCCTGGCCATCGCCACGTTCCTCCTGTGGATGACCTACGGCACGCTCGACTTCCACGACACGCTCTCCCCCGACGGCACGATCCTCCCCGGCATCCTCGGGCAGACGCGCCTCGCCGACGCCGCCGGCATCGTCGGGGGTGCGCTGGGGACGGCGATCTGCCTCTGCCTCCTGCTTGCCGCCTGCGGCAAGAGTGCCCAGCTACCGCTGCACGTCTGGCTCCCCGACGCGATGGAGGGCCCCACGCCGGCCAGCGCCCTGATCCACGCGGCGACGATGGTCACGGCCGGCATCTACCTCGTGGCCCGGTGCGCGCCGCTGTTCATGGCCTGCCCGGGGGCGCTCGTCGCCGTGTCGCTCGTGGGGGCGACGACGGCCCTCGTCGCCGGGCTCATCGCCACGGTGCAGAACGACCTCAAACGGGTCCTCGCCTACTCGACGATCAGCCAGCTCGGCTACATGTTCGCGAGCCTCGGCACCGGCACGCTGCTCGGCTTCAGCGCCGCGATCTTCCACCTCGTGACGCACGCCTTCTTCAAGGCGCTCCTGTTCCTCGGGGCGGGCTCGGTGATGCACTCGATGGGCAACGTGATCGACATGCGGCGGTTCGGCGGACTGCGCAGGATCATGCCCGTCACGGCGGCCACGTTCCTCGTCGGGTCGCTCGCGCTCGCCGGCATCGCGCCCTTCTCCGGCTTCTTCAGCAAAGACGAGATCCTGGCCTCGCTCCACGCCAAGGGCTGGCCGAACGCCCACGGCGAGCACCACGACGCCGCCCCGTCGGCCCACGCGAGCCTGTGGAACGCCGGGTTCGTGGCCACGCCGGCCGCTGCCCGCGGGGCCGCCGCCGAGGCGGTCCACGTGCTCGAGCCGCTCGACCGCCCCGCGACCTGGCAGGCGCTCTTCTGGATGTCGCTGTTCACCGCGGGGCTGACGGCCTTCTACACCTTCCGCGCCGTGTTCATGACGTTCACCGGCCCGACGCGGGTGCCCGAGGAGGCCGGCCACCACGCGCACGAGTCGCCGCCGGTGATGGCCGGGCCGCTCGTGATCCTCGCCGTGCCGGCTGCGGTCGCCGGCTGGTGGCTCTTCCGCACGCAGTGGCTCGCCCACTTCCTCTCGGCCACGCCCTCGTTCGCGGCCCCGGCCGTCGCGGCCACCGCCACGCCCCACGCCTTCCACATGGACCTCGCGCTGCAGGGCTCGCTCGCCGCCGCGATCGGGGTCGTGATCGCCGCGATCGGCCACCTCGGCCGGCGCAGCGACGGCCCGCAGATGGAGCGGTTCCTCGGGCCGCTCGAGCCGTTCTTCGCCAACCGCTGCTATATCGATCAGCTCTATTCGGCGCTCGTCGTGCGGCCGCTCGAGGGCCTGGCCCTGCTCGCGGCGCTCTTCGACCGGGCCGTGATCGACGGCCTCGTGAACGCCGTCGCCCGACTGCCGGTCGCCCTGGGCGGCGTCGTGCGCCGGCTGCAGAGCGGCCTCCTGCAACGCTACGCCCTGGCGGGCGTGATGGGCGTGCTCGCGATCGTCCTCGTCCTCGCCTGGCGGCTCCGCGGCTAGAAACCACACACCACCCCACCCTCCACTCCCGATGAACGGTCTCTCCCCCGGCATGCATCTCGTCCTCGTGCTCGCGACGCCGCTCGTCGGCGCCGTCGTGGCCTGGCTGCTCGGCGCGCGCGGCCGCGATGCCGTGCGGCAGAGCGCGGCGGTCACGGCGCTCCTCACGCTCGCGGCCGCAGGCTGGCTCGTCGTCCGCTACCTCGCAAGCCCCGAGGCGGCCGCCGGCGAGCCCTACGCGGTGGTCACGCTCCCGTGGCTCGTCGACGGGATTTTCGACGTGCGGCTCTCGCTCGGCCTCGACGGCCTGTCGATCTGGCTCTTCGGCCTCTCGGCCCTCCTCTCGCTCACCGCGGTGCTCGTGAGCTGGGGGGCGATCCAGGAGCGGCCCGTCGGGTTCTACGTCCTCCTGCTCGTGCTCGAGGCGGCGATGCTCGGCGTGTTCGCGGCCCGCGACGTGATCCTGTTCTACGTATTCTTCGAGTTCACCCTCGTGCCGCTCTTTTTCCTGATCGGCATCTGGGGGCACGACGAGCGGCGCAAGGCGGCGGTCACGTTCTTCATCTACACCCTCTCAGGCAGCGTGCTCACGTTCCTCGGGCTGCTCACGATCGTGCTCTGGAACGCCTCGCACACCGGCACGGTCACGTTCGACATCGATGGCCTCACCGCGGGCCTCGCCGCCCATCCGCTCCCCATGAACGCGCAGGGGGGCTGGCTGCAGTGGATCGTGTTCGTCGCCCTGTTCGCGGGCTTCGCGATCAAGGTGCCGATCGTGCCCTTCCACACCTGGCTCCCGCTGGCCCACGTCGAGGCCCCCACCGGCGGCAGCGTCGATCTGGCCGGCATCCTCCTCAAGCTCGGCATCTACGGGTTCCTGCGGTTCTCGCTGCCGATGCTGCCCGACGCCTCGGCCGCGGCGGCCCCCTGGATCTTCGGCCTCGGCGTGGCGGGCATCGTCTATGGTGCACTCGTGGCCCTCGTGCAGACCGACCTCAAGCGGCTCGTCGCCTACTCGTCGGTGAGCCACATGGGCTACTGCGTGATGGGGCTGTTCGCCCTCGAGCCCGTCGCCGTCGAAGGGGCGACGCTCCAGCTCGTCAACCACGGCCTCTCGTCGGCCGGTCTGTTCGCCCTCGTGGGCATGATCTACGAAAGGTTCCACACGCGGAACATCGCGAGCCTCGGAGGAGTCGCCTCGCGCGCGCCGTGGCTCGCCGCGCTCTTCATGCTGTTCACCTTCTCGAGTATCGGACTGCCGGGTCTCAATGGCTTCGTCGGCGAGTTCATGATCCTCGCGGGATCGTTCCAGCGGGCCTGGTCGGGCGTGTCGGAGGCGTGTCGGCCGGCCTACCTCACGCTGGCCCTGCTCGCCGTGGCGGGCGTCGTGCTGGGAGCCTGGTACATGCTGTGGGCCGTCGAGCGGGTGCTCTTCGGGCCGTCGCGTGAGCCGCCGACCGGGGGCTCTGCCCACGCGCATCACGAAGCCGACGAGCACGGCCATCACGGCGCCGCCGGTGGAGCCACCGACGACCTCGCCTGGCATGAACTGGCGGCGCTTGTGCCACTGGCCGTGTTCGTGTTCTGGATCGGGCTCGTGCCCGCCACCTTCCTCGAGCCCGCGGCGGGCCCGCTCCGTGGCATCATGCAGCCGAGCGCCCGGGCGTTCGCCGAACGGATGCTCGAGCCCGACCGCGGCCCAGCCCCTGGAAAGATCGTGGCCATCCCATGAACCCTGCGCTCACCTCCTCCGAGACGTTCCTCCTCCTGCGGCCCGAGCTCGCGCTCGTGGCCGGGGCCATCATCGCCTTTCTGGCCGGGGCCTTTGCCGGGGTCAGGCGCGGCTGGCTGATCGCGGTCGCCACGATCGCGGCGGCGCTGGTCCTCGCCTGGAGCCAGCCCGGCGGCTGCTCGCTCGCGGGCGGCGCGGCGGAGCGCGGGTCGATCACGTCGGGCCCCGTCTCGATCGACGCCTTTTCGACGTTCACCCGCCAGGCGGTGCTCGGCCTGGGCCTCCTGCTCGCGCTCGTGCAGTCCGGCGACATCTTCGCGGCGGCGGTGAGCCGCGGGGCGGCCGTCTGGCGGGGCGGCACCTGCGAGGAGGCGGGCACGTTCCTGCTGCTGCTTTCCGGGCTGTCGATCGTGGGCGTGGCCGACGATCTCGTGCTCCTCTTCGCCGGCCTCGAACTCGTGTCGATCCCGACCTACATCCTCCTCGCCCTCAAGCGGACCGACGCCCACGGCCAGGAGGCGAGCCTCAAGTATTTCTTCCTGTCGCTCGTGGCCTCGGCGCTGTTCCTGTATGCGCTCGCCTGCCTCTATGGGATCGGCGGCTCGACGAGCCTGGCCGCCATCTCGGCCCGGCTGCGGGCGGCGGGCACCGAGGGGATCGCGATGGCGCTCCTGCCCGTGGCCCTCGGCATGGCGCTCGCCGGGGCGGCGTTCCGCCTCGCCGCCGTGCCGATGCACTTCTACGCCCCCGACGTCTACGAGGGCACGAGCCCCGGCAACGCCGCGGTGCTCTCCACGCTCCCCAAGGTGGCCGGCGTCGTCGTGCTCCTGCGGCTCCTCGGCCTCGCCATTCCCGGCCCGCTCGGCGACGGCACCGTGGGTGCGGCGGCGACGGCCTACACCGGCCTCTTCTGGCAACTCACCGCGGCGCTCGCCGCCGTCACGATGACCGTCGGCAACGTGATGGCCCTCGTGCAGACGAACCTGCGGCGCCTGCTCGCCTGCTCGTCGATCGCCCACGCCGGCTACCTGCTCGTGGGCGTCGCCGTGGCGGCTGCGGCCGCCTCCACCGGCTCGGCCGGCGGCCGCGACGCGCTCTCTTCCGACGCCTCCTGGCTCGGCGGCCTCGGCGGCGCCACGGCCACGCTCTTTTACCTCGCCACCTACGCGCTGGCCACGATCGGCATCTTCGCGGCGCTCGCCTACCTCGGCCATCGCTGGCCCGAGTGGACGAGCGGCAGCGGCCCACGGCCGCCGCGGCAGGAGATCACCACCGTCGAGGATCTCGACGGCCTCTCGGGCACCAATCCCGTCGCCGCCTGCGCGATCGCCGTGTTCCTCCTGAGCCTCGCCGGCATCCCGCCGCTGCCCGGCTTCTGGGGCAAGCTGGCGCTGGCCACCTCGGCCCTCGAGGTCGACTGGAACGCCGCCGTCGCCTACGGCAGCCGCCGCGCGGCGTTCGTGGCCCTCGCCGTGATCCTCGTCGCGAATGCCGCGATCGCCGCAGCCTACTACCTGCGGGTCATCTCCGCGATCTACTTCCGCTCCACCAAGCGGGGCGTGCAGACCGATGGCGGCCTGGCCGCCGGCCTGGCGATGCTCGCGTGCCTCGTCCTCGTCGGTTTCGTCACGCTCAGGCCCGCCGGCCTGTTCCGCGCCGCCGCCGCCGCCGGTGACGCCGTCTCCCGCACGCCCGTCGTCGCGACGGCGCAGGCGGCGAGCCCCTCCGCCGGCCCGGTGGCCGCCGTCCGATGAGCACCGCCGTCGATCAGGCCGCCGTTCGCGCTGCCCTCGCCGACTTCCCCGATCCCGAAACGGGCCGGCCGCTCGCCGAGATGGGCCAGCTCGTCGCGGTCGAGGCCGCGCCCCCCGCGATCCGCGTCTCGATCGGCCTCACCACCCACTCCGCCGTCCTCTGGAAGCAGGTCCGCGGCCGGATCGAGGAGCGGCTGCGGACGAGGTTTCCCGGCGTGCCCGCGGTCGAGGTGACGATCACTCCCCATCATCGCCCCCCGGGAAAACTCGGCCAGATCGGCCTCGAGGCCAAGAGCGTGGTCGCGGTCGGCAGCGGCAAGGGAGGCGTGGGCAAGAGCACGATCGCGGCGAGCATCGCGATCGGGCTCGCGCGGGCCGGCAGCACGGTCGGCCTCCTCGACGCCGATGTTTACGGCCCGAGCGTCCCGCATCTGCTCGGCCTCGAGGGTCGGCCGCAGGTCGAGAGCGGCAAGATCGTGCCGATGCGGCTCGCCGTCGGCACCGGATCGATGCCGGTCATGTCGATGGGATTCCTCGTGCCGCCGGGCGAGGCGGTCGTGTGGCGGGGCCCGATGCTCCACGGCGCCATCTCGCAGATGCTCCGCGACACGCTCTGGGGCCCGCTCGACTATCTCGTGATCGACATGCCGCCGGGCACGGGCGACATCGCGCTTTCGCTCTCGCAGGTGCTGCCGCTCACCGGCGCCGTCGTCGTCTGCACGCCGCAGGACGTGGCCCTGCTCGACGCCACGAAGGCGATCGCGATGTTCAGGAAGGTGAACATTCCGATCCTGGGCATGGTGGAGAACATGAGCTTCTTCGTCTGCCCCGACACACTCAAGCGCTACGACATCTTCGGGACGGGGGGCGCGAAGCGCACGGCGAAGGAACTCGAGATCCCGTTTCTGGGCGAGGTGCCGCTCCAGATCCCGATCCGCGAACATGGCGACGCGGGCCGGACCGCGGCCAACTACGACGACCCGGCCGCACGGCCGTATCTCGAGGCGATCTGCGAACGGCTCGTCGGCCACCTCGCCGCCACGAACGCCGCCCGCCCCCCGCTCCCCTCCCTCCCGACCCTGTAGGACAGGCTTCAGCCTGTCACGCCCATCGTAGGACAGGCTTCAGCCTGTCACGCCTTCAGCCTGTCACGCCTTCAGCCTGTCACCCAGATCCCTTCCGCCTGTCCTTTCCAGGCTTCCGCCCCCCGGAAAATGACCTAGGGATGCTGCCGCGAACGTGAAATACTCCGGCGGGCGATCCGCCCTGCGGAGTGTGTCATGCGCGTGTTCCTGTCCGCCGGCGAGCCTTCGGGCGACCATCATGCCGCGCTGCTCGTGCGTGCGCTCAAGGCGCGACGGCCCGACGTCGAGTGCGTGGGTCTCGGCGGGCCGGGCATGGCCGCCGAGGGCTGCGTGCTCGTGGCCGACCTCACGCGGCTGGCCGTGATGTGGTTCCTGCGGGTCGTGCTCAACATCCACCGGTTCGTGGATCTCGCCCGGCGGGCCGAGCGGAGCTTCCTCGCCGCCCGGCCCGACGTGTGCGTGCTCGTCGACTTTCCGGGGTTCCACTGGTGGCTCGCCTGGCGGGCGCGGCGGCACGGCATCCCGGTCGTCTTCTACTGCCCGCCCCAGATCTGGGCCTGGGCGAGCTGGCGGATCGGGAAGATGCGCCGGCTCGTCGACCACGTGCTGTCGGCACTGCCGTTCGAGCACGAGTGGTTCGTCGCCCGGGGGATGAGGAGCACGCTCGTGGGGCATCCGTTCTTCGACGAACTCGAGTCCGCCGCGCCGACGCGGCACGATGCCGGCGCGCCGCTCGTGCTCCTGCTGCCCGGATCGCGCGGGCAGGAGATCGAGGGCAACCTCGGTTCGATCCTCCGGGCGGCCGCGGCCGTGAAGGCGCGGGTGCCCGAGGCGCGGTTCGCGCTCGGCGCCCTGCATGAACGGCACGCCGCGCGGGTGCGGGAGACGATCGCCCGGATGCGGCCCGAGCTCGGCGGGCTGGACGTGGCCGTGGAGGCTGGCCGGACACGGGGCCTGATCGCCGAGGCGGCCTGCGCCATCGCCGTGAGCGGGTCGGTGTCGCTCGAGCTGCTCGCGGCCCGCGTGCCGACGGTGATCGTGTACCGGATCGGCGGCCTGGCCTACGTCGTGCAGAGCTGGTTTCGCCACGCCCGATTCATCACGCTCGTGAACCTGCTCGCCTGCCGGGATCCGATCCTCCCGGTGCGCGGCACGCTGCGGCCTCCCGGCGCCGTCGCCCCGGCCGACCCCGAGGCGGTCTACCCCGAGTATCTCGCCGTGCAGGATCCGGCGGAGCAGGTGGCCGGGCACGTCTGCCGCTGGCTCGCCGATCCCGCGGCGTCGGCCGCGGTGCGCGAGCGGATCGAGGCGGTGGCGGCGCGGGTGGCCGTGGGCGGGTCGGCCGCCCGGGCAGCCGATGCCGTGCTCTTGATCGCAACGCAGGGCCGGACTGCGGCCCCTGTCACGCTCCCGGCCGCCCGGGCGGCATAATGCCGGCATGTTTCTCGCCGAGCCGCAGACGACGCCCGTCGACCTCGAGTTGTCGATCGCCCGCGTGCCCGTGCGGGTGAGCGCGTGGTTCTGGGTGGCCGCCGCCCTCCTCGGCTGGAACGTCTGCCAGGCGCTCGCCGGCAGCGACCAGCGCGAACTGCTCCGGCTGCTCGTGGCGTGGGTGGGGGTCGTGTTCGCATCGCTGCTCGTGCACGAGCTCGGCCACGCCTTCGCCTACCGCGCGTTCGGCCAGGCCTGCCACGTCGTGCTCTACCACTTCGGCGGCCTCGCGATCCCCGACGTCCACGGCCGGCGCGGGGCGCGGCGGCCGCTCGAGCGGCTCGTGGTGTCGGCGGCGGGCCCCCTCGCACAGCTCGCGCTCGCCGCGGCACTCGTCATCGGCCTCAAGGCCGCCGGGTTCCGCGTGCCCTGTCCGATCGAGTGGCTGCGGGAGCCGCTCGGGCTCTCCGTGGGCCGGCCGCTGCCGTCGCACCTCGTCGGGGCGCTCGTCTGGTTCTCGCTGCAGGTGAACGTCTTCTGGCCGCTCGTCAACCTCCTGCCCGTGCCCCCGCTCGACGGCGGCCAGATCGCCCGCGAGGCGCTCCTCGCCCTGGGAGTCGCCGATGCCCCGCGGATCGCCGGCCTGCTCGGGGCCCTCACCGGCGGCCTCGTCGCCTTCTGGGCCTACTCGCGGAACGAGCCCTACCTCGGCGTCATGTTCGCGATGCTCGCCGTCTCGTGCTGGCAGAACCTGCCGGGAAACACGCCGTGGCGCCGGTGGAACTGACCGGCGACCGCCGGGCGGCCGTCGTGCTCGGCGCGAGCAACGTGTCGCGGGGTCTCGCGCACCTGGCGGCGGCCGTGCGTGCCCGCTCGGCCACGGGCCTCGACCTCTTCGTGGCCGCCGGCCACGGCCGCGGCGTGACCGCGGTGGCGGGCCGGAGCCGATCGGCTCACTTCGCGGGGGCGAAGCCCTTGTCGATGGTGCCGAAGACGAGCGTCACCTGATCGTCGGGAGCGGCCTTCTCCACCTTGCCCTTGCAGTTGTTGCAGCAGAAGCCGACTTCGGCGTCGCCGATCACGAGCTGCGTGCCAGGCTTCACGGCGCCGCCGCTGAACGGGCAGCCCTTCTGCACGAGTTCGCCCGTGCTCACCATCTGCTGGTGCGCCTTGGCGGCGAACTTCGCCGAGTCGCCCTCGAACGCCTTCTGACAGTTGCCACAGCAGAAATAGACCGTGCCGCCGTCGAAGGCCACGCTCTTCTCTGGGTTGCACCCCTTGCCCGAGACGGGGCACTTGGCGTCCTTCGGCTCCTTGACGGCCGCGCTGCCCACTGCGGCTGAGCAGAGCAGGGCCACGCACAGACCGGCCAGACGGATCGAGTTCATGGGAAATCCTCCCGGGGATGTAAGGTTGCGGCACGGCGGACGGGTGCCGTCCGTGAGGGATCATACGCCCGGGACACGGCGAGCCGCAATCGGCGCTTTACCGCCGCCGGGGCTCGGGAAGCCCGACCGCCAGCGCGGCTCCGGCGGCGATGACCGCCGCGCCCGCGACGAACACGGGCCGGAAGCCGACCGTGTCGACCGCGAGACCGATGAGCGGCGAGAGCACGAACGGCGCGGCGAGCGCGGCACCCACGATACTCACGTACAGCGGATGCTCGGCGGGCCGCGGGGCGAGTTCGAGGGCGTAGTTGCTGAAGAACTTGAGCGAGAGGGGATTGAGGCCGAGCGGCGCGTAGACGATCCAGAACCACTCGACCGCGACCGCGTGGGGCAGGAGCGAGAGGAGCGTCACGACGAGCGGCGTCGCGGCCGAGAGCGCCACGAGCCACACGAGCACGACCCGCGTGCCGCGCCGGTCCGACACCGGCCCGGCGACGAGGCTCACGAACCCCGTGGCGGCGTTCTGGACGATCACCCACGTGAGCAGGCTGCCGACCCGGCTGCCGAGACGGTCGCGGGCGAACGCCTGGTAGTGGGGAAAGAGCATGAGCACCATGGCGAAACACGCGGCCACGAGGCAGAGGCGGACGAGCGCCCGGTCGGCACCGAGCGCGGCCCGCCACGACGCGATGCCGTCGTCGAGGCGCCGCCAGACGGCACGTCGTGCCGGGGCGTGAGGCGGGGGAGGCACCTCCTCGGCAGGTTCGTCGAGAAACACGGGACAGGCCCCGGCCAGGCCGAAGAACAGCCCGGTGGCGGCGAAGATCTTGGGAAAGCCGCCCGGCTCCTCGAGCCAGGGACCGAGCAGCAGGATCGCCGCCAGGATCGCGAGCAGGCTTCCGGCGGCCACGCCCACCACCATCGCCCGGCCGCGATGCCCGGGCGACACGAGCGTGCCCTGCACCGCGGCGAGCACGAGCTGGTTCAGGCCGTTCGTGGCCGAGAACAGGGCGTAGAGCACGAGGAACAGCCCTGCCAGCAGATCGGGACGGTGCTCGGCCAGCGGCCGCCAGGCGACGGCCAGGATGCCGAACCAGGCTGCCATCGCCAGGCTCGTGTGCACGAGGGCCCACTTCTTCCTGGGCAGCCTGGCGAGCGGGCCTGCCGCCAGGAGTGGCGGCACGCTCTGACCGCCGCGGTTGAGCACCGGCAGGAGGCCGCGGAGCGCGCCTGAGTCGACGACCGCGTCGAGCACTGCCGGCATGATGATCGTCTCCGTCTTGAAGATCCAGCCGACGCGGATGACCACCTGGTAGAGTTCGAGCCAGAGCGTGTTGCGAGACTCCCGTCGGGCAGCCGAAAGAGGTGGATCGGGAGACCCTGGAGCTGGCGCGGACATGAGGCACGGACCCGGGTGATTCGGAGACGGCGGCCGGAGGAGTATGATCAAGACTCGGATTCCCGTGCGGTTTTGCTGCGAGGAGACACCCATGCCCGGGCTCGTCGGCCCACGCCTACTGACGATGCTGCTGTGCCTCGCCATCGGGCAGTGGGCATGCGCGGCAGGGGCCGCAGAGCGGCTCGTCTGGTTCGGCACGTTCACCCGGGGCAACGCCGGATCCGAGGGGATTTACGTATCCCGCTTCGACGACGCGACGGGTGCGCTCGCGGCGCCGGTACTCGCGGCCAAGGCGACGAATCCCGGCTTTCTCGCCCTGCACCCGACGCTGCCGGTGCTGTACGCCACAAGCGAGCTTCCGGGCGCCGACGGCAAGCCGACCGGAGGCCTGCTCGCGTTCGCAATCGACGAGGCCACCGGTCACCTCACGAAGAAGAACGACCAGCCTTCGGGCGGGCCCGGCCCGTGCCACCTGTCGGTCGACCACACAGGCAAGGTCGTGCTCGCCGCCAACTACGGCGGCGGGAGCGTGATCTGCCTCGGCCTCGAACCCGACGGCGGCCTGAAGCCCGTCGTTGTGGGCTCCCCCGGCGGCTTCATCCAACACGAGGGCAGGAGCGTCAACGAGAAGCGCCAGGAGAAGGCCCATGCCCACTCGATCTATCCCGCGCCCGACGGCCGCTTCGCGATCACCTGCGACCTGGGCATCGACAAGGTGCTCGTACATGCCCTCGACGTGAATCGTGCGACGCTCGCCCCGCACGCTTCCGCGGCCGTGAAGCCGGGCGCCGGCCCGCGACACTTCGCGTTTCACCCGGGCGGCAGGTTCGGCCATGCCGTCAACGAACTCGATCTCACCGTCACGGGCTTCGCCTACGACTCCGCCGCCGGCACGCTCATGGAGATCCAGACGCTCTCCACGCTGCCCGCCGACGTGACCGACCGCGAGGGCTTCACCACGGCCGAAATCGTCGTGCACCCGGGCGGGAAGCACGTCTACGCGTCGAATCGCGGCCACCATTCGATCGCGATGTTCGCGGCCGACGACGCGACCGGCACGCTCACGTTCCTCGGCGTCGAGCCGATCCGGGGCAGGACGCCGCGAAACTTCGTGCTCGACCCGACGGGCCGGTTCCTCCTCGCGGCGGGGCAGGACTCGAATACGGTAACGGTGTTCGCGGTCGATCCCGCGACCGGCCGCCTGTCGTTCACCGGCACGTCCGTCGAGGTTCCCAGCCCCGTGTGCATCCGCTTCGGTCCCCCGTAGGACAGGCTTCAGCCTGTCACCATCCTAGGCTTCAGCCTGTCACCATAGACCGTAGGACAGGCTTCAGCCTGTCACCATCACAGGCTTCAGCCTGTCACCATCACAGGCTTCAGCCTGTCACCATCACAGGCTTCAGCCTGTCATGCCCGAGCGTAAAACCGGCTTCAGCCTGTCACCCCCATGTCCGCTTCCCGGTACCTGCTCGTCGCCGTCATGGCGTCGGCCCTCGCCGGCTGCGGTGATCCAGCGCCGGAGCATCCCGCGCTCGGCCGCGTGATCGGTGAACTGCCGCTCGTCTCGCTCGCCGACCGGGGCCGCCCCGCGCCCGCGTTCACCGGCAAGGTCACGCTCCTCACCATGTGGGGCACCTGGTGCCCCCCCTGCCGCCGCGAACTGCCTGGGCTCGTGCGGCTCGCCGGCCGGCTCGCGGACGAGCCCAGGTTCCAGCTCGTGGCGGTCTCCTGCGGAGGCGGCGGGCCAGACGACCTCGACGAACTGGCCGCCGCCACGAAACAATTCCTCGACTCCCAGCGGCTCTCGCTCGACGCGTGGGGCGATCCCGCGGGGACGACGCGGGCGATCCTGGCGGCCTCGTACGGATTCGCCGCCTTCCCGACGACCTACCTCGTCGGTCCGGACGCCGCCGTACGGGCGGTGTGGGTCGGCTTTCGCTCCCGCGACGAGGCCGACAGGGCGCGGGCCGTCGTCGAGGCCCTCAAGGCTCCGCCGGCTGCCGCGCCGCGAGCCGCGCGATGAACGCCGCGGCCGCCGCCGCCGGGTCGTGGGCGGCGGTGATGGCCGAGGCCACGGCCACGCGGCCGATGCCGCGGCCGAGCACGTCGTCGAGCCGCTCGAGCGTGATGCCCCCGATCGCGAAGGTGGGCAGGGCGATCTCGGCGGCGACGGCCGCCAGGAAATCGCCCGGCGCGAACGCCGTGAACGTCTTGGTCGGCGACGGAAAGCAGGGGCCGACCCCGAGGTAGTCGGCGCCGTCGAGCACGGCCGTGCGGGCCTCCTCGACCGCGTGGGCCGTGCGGCCCACGACCGCCTCCGCCCCCACCACTCTGCGGGCAGAGATCACCGGAAGGTCCTCGGCGCCGACGTGGACGCCGGAGGCACCGACGGCGGCGGCCACGTCGGCACGATCGTTGACGATCACGACCGCCTCAGCCGGCGCCCGCCGCCTGGCGGCCGCCACGGCCCGTCGGGCACGGTCGACGAGGCGGGGAACGCCGAGGCCCTTGTCGCGCACCTGGATCATCCGCACGCCGGCCTCGAAGAGCCCCTCGACGAGCCGCTCGAACTCAGCCGCACTCGCGCCGCCGTCGACGAGCACGCAGAGGTTCACGCCGCGGAGCCGGCCGGCCGCCCGGGCCGTGCCGGCGGCCGCCTTCTCGAGCGCGTACAGCCGGTACCGCAGCCCCTCGAACCCGGCCGCCTCGGCGGGCGCCACGACGCGGCTCACCTCCTCGAGGCTGCGCAGGGCCTGGGCCGCCCGCGCCGCGTTGGCCGCCACCAGGTCCGACGCGTCGCGCCGGCCGAGGGCCCCGGCGGCCACGCACCCCGCGCCCACGTCGCCGGGTGCGTCGCGCAGGGCGATTCGCGGGGCCAGGGCGGGGCCGGCCAGGATCGCCGCCAGGTCGTGCCGCAGCGTTTTGGCCACGGCGGTGAGGTGACCGTCGTCGAGCACGAATCGGACGACGTCCTCGAGCACCCGCAGCGCCTCGGCGGCGCGGTTGGCGGCCGCGTCGCACAGCCGCCAGGCCCCCGCCGCCTCCGCAGACCGCGCGATCCCGCCGGCTTCCGCATCCCGTGGGGGGGGGTGGTCCAGGCGTCGTCGCGATCCTGCCATCCTCCTGTTGTAGCCTCCCGGCGGGGGCGCCCGCCTTGGAAAAGTGCCCGAGCGTTTCTATTCTCCCGCGCCCCGGCACCACGAGCCTTCGCATGCGAGCCCTCCGGACACTCACGCTTCTCTGGCCCGGGCTGCCGTGGCTCTGGCTGCGCGGCAGCGTGTCGGGGCTGGTGTTGGCGCTGGCGTTCGCCGTGGTGCTCGACACCGCGATCCTCTCGACGTGGGTGTGGAGCGAGTTCGTGGAATCGCCGCTCGTGACCGGCCTGTGGGCGGCGACGGCAGCGATCTGGGGAGTGGCCACGGCGTCGGCCGCCGCGGCGTTCCCGACCGCCATCCGCACCGGCCACGATGCGGCCGCCGACGCCCTGTTCAGCGCGGCCCGCGACGCCTACCTGGCCCGCGACTGGCTCACGGCCGAGACCAAGCTGCGGTCGCTTCTCGTGCTGCGGCCCACCGACGGCGAGGCGCAGTTGTTGCTCGCCACGCTCCTGCGCCGGGTGGGACGGCTGCGGGAGGCACGCTTCGAACTCGAGAAACTGGCCCGGAGCGACGCTGGCGGACCGTGGCGCGCGGTGATCGCCCGGGAACTCGCGCGGATCGCCGCCGCGGCGTCGCCCCTCCCCGACACCGCCGCCGGGGCGACCGCCATTCCTGCGGCCGGCAGTGCCATTCCAACCGCCGCCCCGGCGGCGCGGGCGGCCTAGCGGCCTGTCGAGAGAGTCGACCGCGGGAAACGCCCGGGGTTTTCCGCGGCGACCGAGACCGGGGGCGGCAGCGGTCGATTTTGCCCACAGGCTGCTAGAATTCCGGTGTGCGATTGGCGTAAGGTTTGCACATCGAAGGGAGTGCGGTTCCGGCTGCCGGAATGGCCGGCCGCGTCCCGGCCGCCGGGACCCCGCCCCAGGTTTTCGCGAAGGGATCACACGATGTACGAGCGTTTCACCGACCGGGCCCGCAAGGTGATGCAGCTGGCCAACCAGGAGGCCCAGCGCTTCAACCACGAGTACATCGGCACCGAGCACGTGCTGCTCGGCCTCATCAAGGAGGGGAGCGGCGTCGCGGCCAACGTGCTCAAGAACCTCGACATCGACCTGCGGAAGATCCGCATGGAGGTGGAGAAGCTCGTGCAGAGCGGCCCCGACATGGTGACGATGGGCAAACTCCCCCAGACGCCCCGGGCCAAGAAGGTGATCG
>RGVT01000150.1 GCA_010027105.1 Planctomycetia bacterium | reverse complement strand
GGTTCGACTTCATCGCCATCCCGGTCGTCGACGAGAAGAACCGGCTCGTGGGCATCGTCACCCACGACGACGTGCTCGACGCCGTCCGCCAGGAGGCCACCGACGACGCCCAGCGGATCGCCGCCGTCACGCCGCTCGGCGAGAGCTACCTCGAGGCGGCCCTCGTCACGATGACCTGGAAGCGAGGCGTGTGGCTCACGATCCTGTTCGCGACCGCCGCCGTCACCGCCATGGTGATGGCCCGCTCCCCGCTCACCCACGCCTGGCTCATCGCCTTCATCCCGCTCGTGATCGCCAGCGGCGGCAACTCGGGCAACCAGTCCGCCACGCTCGTGATCACGGCCCTCTCCTCCGGCGACTGCAAACTCTCCGACTGGCCGCGGATCCTGAAGCGGGAGTTCGCTCTCGGCCTGCTCCTGGGCGCCCTCCTCGCCGTGCCCGGCTACCTGCTCGCCCTCGTCTACGCGCCCACGCCGATCCAGGCGCTGGTGATCCCGCTCACGATCTTGGGGGTGGTGATGCTCGGCGCCCTCGTCGGCTCGGTGCTCCCGCTCATCTTCCGCTCGATCAACCTCGACCCGGCCCTGATGAGCAACCCCTTCGTCTCGGCGATCGTCGACATCGTGGGTATCGTGCTCTACACGACGATCGCGCTGCTCGTCCTCGACTAGCTTCACGCAAAGCATCGGCCTCCTGCCGATCTTTGCCTGGCGAATCGCCATTCGCTCTTGATGGCCGGGCCTCCAGCCCGGCGGCGTGTGGGTGGGCGCCCGAAGCCTCCTCAACTGGAAAACGGGAGGCGAGGGTTTCGTGAATTCGGTCCACAAAAGTTGATCCATGACAGGCTGAAGCCTTTTTCAGACGGGGGCATGACAGGCTGAAGCCTTTTTCAGACGGGGGCATGACAGGCTGAAGCCTTTTTCAGACGGGGGCATGGCTGAAGCCTGTCCTACGTGCGTGTGAGAAGGGCGCGGGTGGCGAGCAGTTCGCGGGCGATGCCGGAGGCGAGATCGAGCGGGTCGGTGCCGGGCAGCACGGGCCAGGTGTATGTCTCGACCTCGAGGTGGGGGGCGTAGTCGAGTCTGCCGATCGCCAACAGCGCTGCCTCGAGGTCGCGGCGCGTCGTGCGCAGGGGCCCGATGCGCTCGGCGTCGACCGGCACGTGGTAGTGGATCCGCCACGGAGCGCGGTCGAGCCAGGCGGGGTCGGCGATGAGGTCGGCCGTGAGATCGATCGCCCGGTGGAGCGTGCCGTCGGCCGAGCGGGCGATCGTCTGATGCAGGTAGCGGGGCTCGACGTAGGCCCGCAGGGCCTCGCGTTGGGCGGGGTCGGAGGGATCGGTCGCCTCGATCGCGCAGCTCACCTGCACCTTGTTGATCCGTACGCCGGCGGCGGTGAACGAGGCGATCGCCGCCGCCGCGTCCTCGAATTCGACCGCCTGGTGGCAGACGTCGTAGCACACGCCGAGGTGGCGGCGGGCTTCCCGTTCGACGCCGGCCCGGGCGGCTTGTGCGAACAGCGTGGTGAAGAACGTGATCGTCTCGGCCGTCGTCTCGAGGACACAGCACGGCTCGGGCTCGAGAGCCAGGCGGATCACCTGGCCGGTCACGGCCTCGAGCGCGGCGAACCCGCGGGCGCAGGCGAGGAGGGCGTCGGCGGCTGCCGCCATGAACCCGGGCCCGTGGTCGAAGCCTTTGAACCCCAGCGGCAGGGTCGACATGCTCCCCTCGCCGCGCGGCGGGAGCAGCGCCGCAAGGAGGTGGCCGCAGGCAAGCGTGTAGTCGAGACGGCGGCGGTCGGCCCAGTCGGGCAGATACACCGTCTCCTTCACACGCGCGTCGTGGAAGTCGCCGAAGGGAAAGGCGTTGAGCGTGTGGCAGGAGAGGCTGCGGCGCGCGAGCGCATCGGCCACGATGCCGGCGGCTCCGGGCGCTGCGACGGCCGCCTCCGGCAGCCACAGGCCCACCGAGATCCCGAAACCGCACCGCTCGCGCACCGCGAGCGCATGGCGATCGAGCACCGCGGGCACGTCGGCGACGGCCCGACAGGGATGCACGTTGGTGCAATAGGCGAGCGGCAGCGGGGAAAAGGCCATGAATGGAGTGCGATGCCGTGACTCAGCCGAGCGACCGGCCGATCGCCTGGGCGACGCGGCGGCACACGTCCATCATCCGGCCGAAGGCCGCGAAGTCGAGTGTCTGGGCGCCGTCACTCGAGGCGCACTTGGGATCGGGATGCACCTCCACGATCAGGCCGTCGGCCCCCGCCGCCACGCTCGCCGCGGCCATGCTCTCGACGAGGTTCGCGTGGCCCGTGCCGTGGCTCGGATCGACGACCACGGGCAGGTGCGTGCGGGCATGGAGCCAGGGCACGGTTGCCAGGGGGAGCGTGAAGCGGGTGTGCGTCTCGAAGGTGCGGATCCCGCGCTCGCAGAGCATCACCTGGCGGTTGCCGGCGTCGAGGACGTATTCCGCCGCGAGCAGGAGTTCCTCCACGGTGGCCGCAGGGCCGCGCTTGAGGAGCACGGGCGTGTGCGTGCGGCCCACCGCCTCGAGGAGACGGTAGTTCTGCATGTTGCGGGCGCCCACCTGGAGCACGTCGGCGTAGCGGGCCACGAGCGGCACGTCCTCGGGGGCCACCACCTCCGTCACGATCGCGAGGCCGGTCGCTTCCCGGGCCTCGGCGAGCAGTTCGAGCCCCTTCTCCTTCATCCCCTGGAAACTGTAGGGGCTCGTCCGCGGCTTGAACGCCCCGCCCCGCAGGCCGCGCGCGCCTGCGGCCTTCACCGCCCGGGCCGTGCCCACGATCTGCTCGGCGCTCTCCACCGAGCAGGGCCCGGCGATGACGCCGATCCGGCTGCCGCCCACCTCGAGCGGCCCGGCCTTCACGAGCGTCGTTTCGGCCTGCACCTCGCGGCTGGCCACCTTGTAGGGCGCGAGGATCGGCAGCACGGAGGCCACGCCCGGCAGCGTCTCGAAGCCGGCTCCCGTGGCGTCGCGCTCGTCGCCGACGACGGCCACGACCGTGCGCTCGGTGCCCACGATCACGTGCGGCTTGAGTCTCAGCGACTCGACACGGTGCACGACGCGGTCGAGATCCGCCGGCACCGCCCCGGCCTGCATCACGATGATCATCGGGGATCCTCGCCTTTCGGTCCGCCGGCGGCGAACGCTGCCGGGAGCGCGTCACCGCGCTTCGCGGCGGCTGCCCGCGTCGTGACGTCGATCGACTCGGCGCCGTCACGCCGCCGGAACACGTACACCAGTTTCCCGTCGGGATTGCTCCGGGCAAGGATCGTGCGCAGGATCGCCTCGGCGGGCTGGTCACGCTCGTCGAGGCCGAAGGACTGGTTCTTCGTGATCCCCTCGAGCTCGAGGTCCTTCCCCAGGATCTCGATCGGCACCCCGATCTCCTCGGCGAGCATCTGGATCGACTTTTCGAGCGTGTCGCGGGGGAACGTGAGCGAGATCCGTTTGGCCAGCCGGTCGGCGGCCGTCTGGGGCGGTGCGCCGCCGGCCGGCGCGGCGGCGAACGTTGCCGCCGGCGTTTGCTCGATCGCGAGCTCGGCGGCGAGCGCCAGGTTGTGCCCCGCCTGCTCGGGCAGATGGCAGTTGACCACGATCCCCTTTCCCTCGGCTCCGGATCGGAGGTTCGCCGCGAGGATGCCGAGCATCCGCGGCAGCCGCATCACGAGCTTGCGGCCGTAGGGGTGCGGGTCGAGCGCGTTGCAATACTCCTCGACGTCGTCGGCCAGTGCCACCAGGCGGCCGGCGAGGTCGGCGGCCTCCTTGCGGGCCGAGCGGGCCGCCGCGGCCACGGCGTCGACCTCGGCGTAGAACGAATCGGCGCAGTGCACCGAGACCGCAGCCGCCGCCGATTCCGACCGCAGCAGGCCGCCGAGCGGCTCGACCAGCCTGGCGAGCGGGCCGGCGAGGAGCGGGCGGCCGTCGTGCAGGAGATAGTTCGGCGCGCCGAAGAGCGTGAGATGCCGGGATGCGTCGAGCATGCCGACGAGCTCCTCGAGGTCGCGCGGCAGCGCCGCCTCGAGCCGGCCCCGCCAGTCGGCTGCGGCGGCGCGGTCTGCGGCCGAGGCATGGGCCGCCACCGTGGCCTCGAGCAGCTTCTCCGGCGCGGCGACGAGCACGCGGCCCCCGCCGTCGTTCGGCAGCCAGTAGGCCCGGGTCGCACCGACGAACAGCGTTTCGGGGCCGGCGGCGCGGCGCTTCGTCGCCCCCCAGGCCCGGTCGCGGAGTGACTCGTCTTCCGCCACCGGGAGGGCCGCGCGTCCCCATGCCGCCCACCCGCCGGTGACGGCGTCGGGCCCTGCCTCGGGGTCGGTCTGCCACCCCGCCTGGATGGCGTCGATCTCCTCGACTGCGCATCCGCACGCGGCCGCGACCGCCGCGAGCGCCCCCTCCACCCGCGGCCCGAGGGCCCGCACGAACCGCCGGCCTTCGGCGCGGCCGAGCAGGTCGGCCGGCCGCGCCAGGAGCACGATTTGGGACCCAGGCGGCAGGTGGACGAGCGTCGGCGGCGGTCCGGCCGTGGGTGAGGCCCAGGGCACGTCGGCCGCGTCGACGAGCGCGGTCTGCGGGCGCGATTCGCGCGGCTGATCAGGTGGTGACTCGGGCGGCGGGTCGGTCGGGCGCGCGTCGTCGCGCGGGGGCGGATCGGGTGGCGGCGACTCCTGCGGCCGGTGCGCGACCTCGGCCGCGCCGACGGGCTTTTTCTGCTGCTTCCGCGGCTCCGACGGTGCGACGGGCGGCTTCCACGCCGTGACCAGGAACGCTCCGGCGGCCAGAATCGCGCCTGCCGCGAGCCCGAGGCCCCAGGCGAGCCCGCGAGACCGCGGCCGACGCGACAGCCGCGCCACGACCACGGGAGCCACGGGCAGCGCAGGCGCGACGGGCAGCGCAGGCGCGACGGGCAGCGCAGGCGCGACGGGCAGCGCAGGCGCGACGGGCAGCGCAGGCGCGACGGGCAGCGCAGGCGCGACGGGCACCCCCGCTGCGGTCGGTGGTGCGTTCGCCGCGGGCAGGCCGATGCACGGCTGCTGTGCGGGAAGCACGGGCGACACGGGCGGAAGGCCGAGGCAGGCGGCGATCGCGTCGGCCGCCTCGGCCGCCGACTGGTAGCGGGCCGCCGGATCCCGAGCCACGAGGTACGAGACGAGCGCCGCCACCTCGGACGGCACCTGCGGCGGGCCGAGCGGCTCCGGCCCCACGAAAGCCGCCTGGGCGAGCGTCCGCTCCGCGTCCCCCTGCCAGCACGGCAGCCGCCCGGTGAGCAGTGCGTGGAGGACGCAGCCGAGCGCGTAGACGTCGCTGCGCGGAGTGCATGCGGCGCCCGGCAGCAGCAGCTCCGGCGCCAGAAACGCGGCCCGCGAGCCGAGCCGTTCGAGCGCCTCGGGCCCGTCCGTCGCCGGCCGCGGCGGCACCACGTGGGGGTCGGCCGCGAGCGGAAACTGCAGGAGTCGTACGCGCCCCGTCGCGATGTCGTCTCCAGCGGCCGCCGGCTCGCGGCGCAGGGCCTCGAGCGAGACGCCGCCGTGCACGAGCCCGAGCCGGTGAAGTTCGGCGACGGCCCGCGCGATCGAGAGCACGAGCGGCACGGCCTCCGCCACCGGCCGCGGACCGCGGGCCGCGAGTTCCGGCGTGAGCGTGGTGCCGACCACGTCCTCGCAGGCGATGAACCGCTGCCCGCCCCCCTGCTCGAGCGCCCAGGTCCGCGAGAGGACCGGGTCGACGGCCCGGTTGGCCGCGGTGGTCCGGCGGACGATGTCGGTCCACACCTCGAGGTCGCGGCACCGCTCCGCGTCGAGCAGCACGAGCAGGAGCCTGCGACCCGAGGGCTCGTGGAGCGCCCGGAACAGGTGCCCCCTCCCGCCCCCCTGGTAGGAGTCCTTCTCCAGCCGCTCGAGCAGCCGGTAGTCGCCCATGAAAAACGGCCCGCGCTCGCCGCGCACCAGCCGCCGCGCCTGCCAGAGCGTGATCACCTTGCGACGCACGAGCCATTTGGCGATCGCCTCGGTGACGGCGTCGGGTCCGGCGGCGGGCGAGAGCGACTCGATCTCGAACTCCGAGCGCAGGGCGGCGAGCCGGTCGTGATCGACCAGCCCGGTCTCGGCGACGAGCGTCCAGAACTGGCCTGGGGTGGGGGTGGGCATGGGCGTGGGTGGTGCGTCTCACCGCGGATCGAGCGAAATCATCCTAACCGCCGGCACCCGCCGCGGGCCACGCGCGGGAGTCCTTGTGAGCGGCGAACGGCGGCCGATAAGATCGCCGCCTCCCGACGGAGCCCGTCCGTACCATGCGCTCGAGCGAAGCCAGCCGCATTTATTTCGACCGCGCCGCCGACCAGCTCGACCTCTCCGCCGGCGTGCGCCGCCAGCTCCTCGGCGCGAAGCGTGAGGTGCAGGTGCAGATCCCGGTGGAACTCGACTCCGGCCAGATCACCACCTACGTCGGCTATCGCGTGCAGCACAACGACGCCCGCGGCCCGATGAAGGGCGGCCTCCGCTACCACCCGCAGGTCGACCTCGACGAGGTCCGGGCCCTGGCCGCGCTCATGACCTGGAAGACGGCCGTCGTGAACCTCCCCTACGGCGGGGCCAAGGGAGGCATCGCCCTC
>RGVT01000149.1 GCA_010027105.1 Planctomycetia bacterium | reverse complement strand
GGCCCGGCGTGGTCGATCGTCTCGGCGGCCAGGCGGTCCCACGACAAGCCGCTCGACAGGTGCCACGCCTACAAACTGACGGCCATCGAATCGTTTTCCAGCGACCCGCGGCTCGCGCTCGTGCTCGAGGGGCTCGGTCGCGGCGAGGTGCCGCCGAAGGTGGCGCAGGCCGCGGCGTGGCACCTGTCGAGCGGCTTGTCGTGGGACCGCCTGGCCGCCGAGACGATCGACCACGCCGGGCCCGTGCCCGACGAGGCCTACTTCGCGCCGGCCGAACTGCTCGCCGCGCACGGCCTCGTCGAGGCCGTGACGCGGGCCGCCGCCCGGGCTCCGGACGGTTCGACCTCGGCGGCTCAGTAGTCGCCGCCGATCGCCTCGCCGCCGGCCCGCGAACCCAGGGCCTGCCAGGTCGAGCATTCGATCCCCGAGCCGATCGAACGGACCGAGCCGTCCATCATCATCACGTTCACCATGTCGCGGTGATGGCTGCGCGACGTGACGACTCCGCGGATCGGCGTCGTCGAGTTGTCCGATGCCTTGGTCGGGCTCAGTTCCCGCACGCCGAACACATCGACGTCGTACACGCGGCCGTCGGAATGGGCATACGGAACGACGGTATTCGGTGGAAGCGTCGTCGTGAATCCGATGTGCAATGACCGGCCGCACACCCATTCCGTATGGCCGCCATCCGCCGAGAAGCTTCCACTCGTCACGAGGGCGCCGATGCTCGTCGGATCGGTGGGCACAGTCGCCGGCATGCTTCCGACGTCCTGGCTGCGTGGTGTGCGGGCTTTGACCTCGGACATGGCGATCGTCTTGCTCAGACCGTCGGTGAACACGCTGGCCCGCAGATTCGTGAACGGGGCGAAGGCGCCTCTCCCGGGTTTCTGGGTGGATGGGTCGAAGACGAGATAGTCTCCCGCATTGAGTCCGTAGGTGAGAGGAAAATGCTTGGGCTTGCCGGTCGCCGTGTCGAATACCTGCGTGGCCTGTGGGTCCGCCGAGCAGATCAGAACATCCACGCGCATGCTTGCCACCGTGGTGTTGAGAGAGTTGTTCGCGGTGCCCCCATACGTCTGGGTGAAGTCGATATTCTTGAACAGCGTGTCTCCCTCGACGAAGGGAAGGATCAGCGCCTGGCCCGACCAGGGCGTCCCGGAGGCCGTGCCCGTCAGCGCCTGGGCCGACGGGGGGAAGAATCGTCGGGCCTGTTCGTAGTTGTGCAGCGCCACCCCGAGCTGCCGGAGGTTGTTCTGGCAGGCGGAGCGGCGGGCGGCCTCGCGGGCGCTCTGCACGGCCGGCAGCAGGAGGCTCACGAGGACGCCGATGATCGCGATCACGACGAGCAACTCGACCAGGGAAAACCCCTTCCGCGAAGGCGTGCCGAGGGGGTCAGCGCGAAAGCCGACTGCGTTTTTTCGCATAGGTGTATGTGCCAAAATCGTGGTGAAAAAGATTTTGAGACTCAGTATCAAATGAGGATCCTATGCATTTCTCGTGGGTTGTCAATGATCCTCCCTCCGGCCCCTTCCCGGCCGGTCATTTCTCGATACAACCGGAGGTCTTCCGTTTCGTCGTGCACGAGGGACCAAACCTGACCATGGACGCTTCCGCCGCGGGCCGCGCAGCCGACGATCGCGAGGTGATCGTCGCGGCCCGAAACCTCTCGAAGACCTACCGCGATTTCTGGGGCCGCAGCAAGAAGGTGGCCCTCAAGCCGCTCGACCTCGAAATCCGCCGCGGCGAGATCTTCGGCCTGCTCGGGCCCAACGGCTCGGGCAAGACGACGACGATGAAACTCCTTCTCGGCCTCATCTTCCCCTCGTCGGGCGAGGCCCTCCTCTTCGGCCGCGACGCCACCGACGTCACGAAGAACGAGCGGGTCGGCTACCTGCCGGAGGAGACCTACCTCTACAAGTTCCTCGACGCCGAGGAGACGCTCGACTTCTACGGTCGCCTGTTCGACATGCCCCCCGAGGAACGGAAGCGCCGGGCCGACGCCCTGATCGCGATGGTGGGCCTGTCGCGCGACAAGAAGCGGCAGTTGCGCGAGTACTCGAAGGGCATGACCCGCCGGATCGGCATCGCCCAGGCGCTCATCAACGATCCCGAACTCGTCCTCCTCGACGAGCCGACGAGCGGCCTCGATCCGATCGGCACCCGGGAGATGAAGGACCTCATCATCGACCTCAAGAAACGGGGCAAGACGGTGATCATGTCGTCGCACCTGCTCGCCGACGTGGAGGACGTCTGCGACCGCATCGCCGTGCTCCACCAGGGGGAGCTCAAGGAACTCGGCCGCGTGGAGGATCTTCTGCGGGTCACCGACGTCACGCAGATCCGGGCCCGGGGCCTGCCCTCGGCGGCGGTCGAGGAGGTGCGGGCGGTGCTCCAGCGGCACGGCGGCGCCGACATCGAGGTCGGCAATCCCACCACGACGCTCGAGGAGCTCTTCCTCGAGGTGGTGCGCGACACCGAGGCCCGGCCCGGGCGGCGGGCCCGGCAGGCCGACCGGAACGCGTGAGGGGCGGGCCGGCCCCCCGGCCCGTGAGGCGGACGAAGCGATGGTGCTCGAAGAGGAAATCCCGAAGTTCGCGGCCTGGATCGGGCCGGCGTTCGTGGCCTACCTGTTCGCGGCGGGCCTGGTGGCCGTGTTCGCCGCGGCGCTCGCCTGGCTCGTGCAGTCGGTGATGCACGGGCCGCTCGCCGCCGGCGACCGCGTCTACCGCGGCGTGCTCGGCACGCTCGCCGACCTGGGCGGGATGTCGCCGCGCCGCATCTGGGCGCTGGCACGGCTGGCGGTGCAGGAGTCGCTGCGGCGGAACGTGCTCGTGGTGCTGGGGCTGTTCGCCGTGATCATCCTGTTCGCCGGCTGGTTTCTCGACCCGGCGAGCGTGAACCCCGGAAAGCTGTACCTCGGGTTCATCCTCTCCGCCACGAACCTGCTCGTGTGCCTCGTCGTGCTCGTGCTCTCGGTCTTCAGCCTGCCGGCCGACATCAAGGCGAAGGCGATCCAGACCGTCACCACGAAGCCCGTGCGCACCTGCGAGATCGTGCTCGGCCGGATGCTCGGCTTCGCGCTCGTCGGCACGGTGCTGCTGGCGGTGATGGGGGCCGTCGGCTGGGCGTTCGTCGTGCGGAGCGTGCGGCACGAACACGAGCTGCTCGCCGACGACGTCGTGGAGATCAAGGCCGACGACGGCTCGGCGGCCGGCTTCGAGGGGCGGACCAGCCTCGTCCGCGGCCACCGGCACCGCGTCGAACTCGACGCCGACGGCACCGGCCGCACCGACACGGTTCAGGGGCACCGGCACTCCGTCCGCATGCTCGAGCAGGGGGGCGTGAAGACCTGCGAGGTGGGTCCGCCGGAGGGGCTGCTCGAGGCCCGCAAGCCGCTGCGCGGCACGCTGCGGTTCCTCGACCGCCAGGGGAAGCCGAGCACGAAGGGGATCAGCGTCGGGGCCGAGTGGTCCTACCGCCAGTACATCGAGGGCGGGTCGCTCGCGGCGGCGATCTGGACCTTCACGGGGCTGACCGAGCGCGAGTTCCCCGACGGCCTGCCGTTGGAGATGATCGTGCGGGTGTTCCGCACCTACAAGGGCGACATCGAGAAGGGGATCGCCGGCAGCGTGCGGGTGCGGAATCCCGCCACCGGCCTGCAGAGCGATCCGATCTATTTCACCGCCAAGGAATTCACGATCGATTCGCTCGTCATCCCCCGGCAGGTCGTCACCACGACCGCCGACGGTGGGACGAGGCAGGTCGACCTGTTCACCGACCTCGTCACCGACGGCACGGTCGAGATCGTCCTCCAGTGCCTGGAGCCGGCCCAGTACTACGGCGTGGCCCAGGCCGATTTCTACCTGCGCCGCGGCAGCGGCTCGTTCGCGGTCAACTACGCGAAGAGCTGCCTCGGCGCCTGGTTCTCGATGCTCCTGGTGACCGCCCTGGGGGTGATGTTCAGCACGTTCCTCGCCGGCCCGGTGGCGCTCCTGGCGACGCTCGCGGTCGTGCTCGTGGGCCAGTTCCGCGAGTTCATCCAGCGGCTCTTCGAGAGCCAGGTCACCGGTGACAGCCAGCTCGCGCCGGGCGGCGGCCCGATCGAGTCGCTCTACCGGATCGTCACGCAGCAGAGCATCACGCTGGAACTCGACCCCAGCCCCGCGGTGACCGCGATGAAGGCGGTCGACACGCTCCTCCTGGCCCCGATGCGGCTGGGGGCGGCGATCTTCCCGTCGCTCTCGTCGCTCGGCACGGGCGACTTTCTCACCGGCGGATTCGACATTCCCTTCGACCTCGTGGGAGCCCATGCGGCCGAGACGCTCGGCTACCTGCTCGCGTTTTTCGTGGTCGGGGCTGTGTGTCTCAAGGCCCGGGAGGTGGCGGCATGACGTCGACGGCGAAGTCGTGGCTCGGACTGCGGCGGGAGACGCTCCTGGCGCTCGTGGCGATCGCGGTGCTGCTGGTGCCGCTCTCGGTGCTCAGCCAGCCGGCCGACTCCGCCAGCCCGGGCGGCCTCTTGGCCCGGCAGCGGGCGAAGCACGGCCTCTCCCAGGCGAACCTCGGCGAGGTCGATCCCACCAGCGAGACGATGCGCCTGGCCACGCTCGGGCTCAAGAACGTGGCCGTGACGCTGCTCTGGGACCGGGCCAACCACTACAAGAAGGTGGAGGACTGGACGAACCTCTCGGCGGCCCTCGAGCAGATGACGAAGCTGCAGCCGAACTTCTACTCCGTCTGGGATTTCCAGGCCCACAACCTCTCCTACAACATTTCGGTCGAGTTCGACGACTACCACGACCGCTACGCCTGGGTCATGAAGGGGATCGAGTTCCTGCGGCAGGGCATCGCGCTCAACCAGCGCGAGCCGCGGCTGCTCGGGCGGATGGGATGGTTCCTCGGGCAGAAGATCGGCCGGGCCGACGAGAAGAAGCAATACCGTCGTCTCTTCAAGGCCGACGACGACTTCCACGAGCGCGACCGCCCGGGCCGCACGCTCCCGGAACGCGACAACTGGCTCGTGGCCCGCGAGAAATACGTGGCCGGTCAGCAGCTCACCGATTCGGGGGCCCCCCTCAAGACGACGCCGCTCATCTTCCACAGCGAGCCGATGATGACGGCGATCAACTATGCCCGCGCGCTCGAGGAGGACGGCACGTTCGGCGAGACGGCCCGCGACGCCTGGAGCCTCGCCACCGACGAGATGCGGCGCTATTCGGTGCGCGAGATTCCGACCTCGTGGGACGTCCCGATCCGGCTCGGGATGCGCGAGGCCGAGTTGGCCCGCACGAAGAAGATCGCCGACGAGATCGAGGCCCTCCTGCCGGGCGCGTTCGAGGCGCTCCGCGAGCGGAAGCGGGCGGGCCTCTCCGCCGACCAGCGGGCGGCACTCGACGTGCCGGCGATCGATCGCACGGAGGCGCAGCAGCGGGCGGCCGCGGAGGCCGAGGCCGCCCTGGCGGTGACCTGGCCCATGGTGGCCCGCGAGGCGCCGCCGGAACTCCGCGACAAGGCCCGTGAGCTCGCCCGCCAGTACCTCGAGGCCGCCGAGACCGCCCAGATCATCGAGCGCTACCGCGAGATCGTGAACTTCGACTACTGGCGGGCCGCCTGCGAGGTGGGAACGACGGAGACGGCGCTCCAGGCCCGGGAGGCGGCCTGGCGGGCGGAGCGCGAGTTCGAAAACGCCCGGCTGCTGCCGGCGAAAAAGGCCTACGAGGAGTCGTTCGCCGCCTGGCGAAAGGTGCTCGACGCCTCCCCCGTGCTCCGTGGAGACAGGCTCACGGCCGACGACATCGTGGACCTGGTCGATCGCTATCGCAAGGTGCTCGAGCAGCTCGACGAGAAATTCCCCCAGCCGTTCGTGCTCCAGGACATGCTCGACATGGTCAATTGGCGGGCTGCGAGCAAGGGGGAGTGATTCGGGGTATCGGTGGGTGCCGGTGTCCGGCACACCAGGCATCGGCTCACGCCCGGGTGACGAGCAGCTTGTCGATGCGGCGGCCGTCCATGTCGACGACCTCGATCGAGAGCCCCTGCCACGACGTCTTGTCGCCGGTCGCCGGAATCCGCTCCAGCAGCGCGAGCACGAGCCCCGACACGGTCGAATACTCTCGGGGCTGCGGGCCGAGCGTGAGGTCGAACAGCTCGGCGAGGGCCTCGATACCGGCCCCGCCGTCGACCAGCCACGAGCCGTCGTCGCGGTGCACGAAGTCCTTCTCGGCGCCGTGGCGGTGCTCGTCGTGGATCTCGCCGACGAGTTCCTCGAGCACGTCCTCGAGCGTCACGAGCCCCTCCGTGCCGCCGTATTCGTCGAGCACGATCGCGAGCTGGTTCTTCTCCTTCTGGAACAGGCCCAGCAGCCGGTCGAGCGGCATGGTCTCCGGCACGAAGAGCGCGCGGTGCATCATCCTGCGGAGCTCGATCGGCCAGCCCATCCAGGTGTGCCGCAGCACGTCCTTGAGCGAGACGTAGCCGAGGATGTGGTCGAGGGAGCCCTCGTAGACCGGGAGCCGCGAGTAGCCGGCCATCGCGATCGCCCCGAGCACCTGGGCCGGCGGCGTATCGATGTCGATCGCATCGAGGTCGATGCGGGGCCGCATGATGTCGCGGACGGTGCGCTCGCCGAGCCGCAGCGCCTCCG
>RGVT01000148.1 GCA_010027105.1 Planctomycetia bacterium | reverse complement strand
GTGCGCAGATCGACGCAGTGCAGCGTGTCGGATTCCAGCGGCGTGAGCAGCACGCGGCCCGCCGCCACCACGGGGCACGCGTCGCGCCAGCCGCTCGACCGGATCGGCTGCTCTCCGACCGCAGCGCCGTTGACGACGATCCTGCCGGCGCGGATCGCCCCGGCGAGCGGACCCCGGCCCGCACGCTGCTCGTCGTCGCCGCCGGAGACGGGGTAGTGGTACGCCCAGAGCAGCGTCCGCGTGGCGAGGTCGACCGCCACGGCGGTGCCGGCCCCGGTGGGGCACACGAGCACCCCCTCGGCGCACGCGGGAGACAGGCCGGCGAGCCGGCGAGCCGTCGTCTCCGGGCGATCGGCCTGCTGATCCTCGTCGAGTTCCGCCAGCGGCTGCGACCAGAGCAGCCGGCCGGTGGGAGCCTCGAGCACGTCGAGGCGAATCTCTCCCCGCTCCTCGGCGAGCACGAACAGTTCGCCACCCAGCGGGAGCGGCGGCCCGAGATACCACGCGGCCGGCCCGTCGGGCCGCCGTTCCGCCGCGGGAAGCCGCCACACCGGCGCACCCCGGTCTGCGAGATCGTAGGCGGCGAGCCCGTTCACCCCAGGCTGGCCGGACACGGTGCCGCCGCGCCGCGGTCCGGGAGCCGGTTCGCCGTCCCGGTCGCCGCCCCGCGGCTCGACGACGAACACGAGCCTTCCGTCGCTCGAGGCGGCGCCGTTCGTGCCGTCGTCGAACACCCGCTGCATGCCGTCGACGCCGTCTCCGCGGCCGTCGGGAGAATCGTCGCCGGCGTCGGGCACGGCCGCGTCGGAGCCGCCGCCCCGCAGCCAGATCCGCTTGCCGGAGGCGAAGTCGACGGCCAACAGACCCAGCGGCGAGTGCACGAGGACGGTTCCCCCGACGGCCAGCGGCGTGCCCGCCGGAATCAGCGGCGCGTCGCGGTCGGCGAACGAGCGCCGGCGTTTCTCGAGCTGCCGGGCCTCCTCGGGGTGGCGGGTGAGGGGCACGCGGTAGCGCGGCACCAGCAGCGGCCGCGCGGCCTCCGTGCGGGCGTTGCGGGCGGCGTCGCCCCGCGGCATCCACCACTCGGCGGCCTGGCTCGAATCGATCGCCGGCCCGCCACCAGGCCACCGCGCGCATCACCGAGAGCGTCGGCTCGAACGCGGCATTGTGCTCGGCCGCGAGCCGCCCCAGCCACGCGGCCGCCGCGAGCGGCTGGCCCGCATCGAGCGCGTCAAGGGCCGCGAGCAGCGTGGCCCGCTGTCCGGCGGGAGTGTGGAACCACCGGCCCGCCACGGCCACGATGCCGGCTGCGTCGCCGTCGGCGATCGCCTCACGCAGCAGCCGCTCGGCACGGGCGCGGAACTGGAGCTCGTAGGCCGACCGTCCCGCCGCCGGCAGGCCGCCGATGAGCCGCGCCGCCTCCGTCTTCACGCTCCGCCACGTCGCCTGCCCGGGCTGCGGACGGAAGAAGAAGTCGCGGTCGGCGGCGAGCAGTTCGTCGAGCAGCGTCGCCGCGTCGCTCCAGCGGGAATCGGCGATCAGTCGCCGGGCGCGGTCGAGCTGCCGTTCCCGCAGGCGGTCGGTCGGCAACGTCGCACGGACCTCGACAGGCTCGCCGTCGGCCGGCTCGGCCTCGTCGCCCCACGCGTCCAGCGCCAGGAAGGCCACGACCGCCGCGACGAGCGCGACGACCGCGACGATCATGCAGTCGCGCGGGACGCTGCGGGCGGGCTTCGGCGGTGCCGCTGGGAGGAAAGCCATGTCGTTCCCGGTCGCCCCGGGCGGCGGGTGCCGGGAAGCCCGCCGGGACGGGGGCGACCCTGGCGTCCCAGCCCGCCTCGGCCGAGAAGCGTATCACATCACCGAGGTTCATGTTACGGCCGATCCGGAGTGGCCAGCAACTGCGGGCCGTGTCCGCCCCGCGGGGCGGACGGAGCCGCCCGCGACGCTCCGGAGCCGGAGCCCTGTCCGCACTTTTTCGGCCAGAAACCCGGATTTCGCCTTGCAATTTCATTTCCAGACCCTCTAATCACGCACGCTTTCGGCAGTTTTGCCGGGCTCCCAGGCGCGGTGGGGGTTCCGCCGCACACAATTTTTCGGAGGACTTGGCGATGGCGAAGAAGTCGGGAAACAAGCCCATGACGAAGACGGAGATCATGCGGGCGATCTCCGAGCACACGGGGCTCCAGAAGAAGGACGTCGTGGCGGTCTTGGAGGCCCTCACGCAGGAGATCCACAAGGCCCTCAAGGGCTCGGGCATCGGCGTATTTTCGATCCCGGGGCTCGTGAAGGTCGAGCGGCGCAAGGTGCCGGCACGCCCCGCCCAGAAGGGTGTCAAGAACCCGTTCACGGGCGAACTGCAGGATCGGCCCGCCAAGCCGGCGAGCGTCAAGGTGCGCGTGCGGGCCCTCAAGAACCTCAAGGCGATGGTTCAGGCCTGAGCGACCGAGCGCAGGACGACACACGAAACGGGCGGCGCCGCCTGGCGCCGCCCGTTTTTTTGAAGCGCGGTCGGTGCGCCGGCGCCGCCGCGCGACCACGCCCGCGACCGCCGCGGCTCCCGCGAGCGACGCCAGCGCGGCCGGTTCGGGCACGATGGTGATCCGCTGATCCGGTCCCGTGCCGAAGCCGAACATGAAGGGGTCGGTGAACACGATGTTCGTGAGATCCCTGTCGGCGGAGAAGGTGAACACGGCCGTATCCTTCACCAGGTAGGGAACGTCGAAGGGTCTCTTGCCCGGCTTGGCGAGCCCGCCCGAGGGGTTGGTCATGCTGCCGGTGAAGATGCCGAAGTCGGCCCAGTTCACGAGTTTGCCGTCGAACCCGGTGCCGCCGGGGGGGCTGCCGAAGGTGCCGTTTCCGACCGTGCCGATCCCGTAATACGTGTTCGGGGGCAGCGAGGTGTTCAGGCCGCTGCGGAAGTTCCACGTGTCGTAGTCGGTGCCGGATGCGACCAGGTTGCTCGATCCGAGGCCCGGCGTAAACGCGGTTCCCGAGGTCGCCGGCGGCACGTACACGGAGGGAGCGATGCCCCCGCCGTCGATGACCTGGTAGACCTGGCCGGTGCCGTTCACCAACGTGAGCGCCGGCCGGTTGTTCCCGTTCTGGTTCAGATCGAAGTAGAAACTCGTCAGCACCTGCGCGAGCGCGCTCGTCGCCGCCGTGGACGTGTTCTGGAGCGTGAGCGTGAGCGTGCTCCCCGACGTGGAGAACGTGGCCGATGCCGACACGGGATTCGCGCCCGACAGCGTGCCGGAGACCGTGAACGTGGTCGCCTGGGCGACCGTGGCAGGCACGAGGCACGCGCCGGCGACGATCGCCGCGAGGGCGGGCGCACGGGCGACGAGATTGGCTGAGGCGAACATCGATGGACTCCGCAGGGGGCAAGGCGGCGTCCACTGCACCCACGGGTGCACCGACATGTGTTTCGGCGCAGCGATCCGGCCACTCGCGAACGGGTGCGTGCACCCGTCGCATCGGCCTACGCTGCGCCAAGGCCCGCGAAGCGTCGCAGGACCCGGCAACTCGTCGTCCGAGCGCGATCAACCGGGGCGTCCGGACGGATGGATCCGCCCGTCGGCCCCGGCGTGGAACCTTCGGGGCCGCCGGCCGGGCGGGCAACCGGGCCGACGCACATGCCGTCGCCGCCGGATTTCAGCGGCGTTTCCCCGACCGGACACTTTCCCGGCGGAAGGAACCCGCGTCGTCCACGGGATGGCGCGGGGCGTGGGGCGGGTGTTCCAGTGGACGGGGCCGGAATCGAACCGGCGACACACGGATTTTCAGTCCGTTGCTCTACCAACTGAGCTACCCGTCCGTCGGCCGGCCCCTCGTCGCCGAGCGGACCCGTCGCGACCATTGGTAGAGGCCACCCGCCGGCCTGTCAACGAGCCCCGGCCGGGCGGCCCGGCGGGGTCGCGCTACGACCCGAGTGCCCGGCGGATGCCGGCCACGAGCCGGGCGAGAAAGCCGTCCGGGGGGCCCGCCTCCTGCGGAGCGGGCTCGTCGAGCGCGAGCGGGTCGAAAGGCAGCCCCGGGTCGGAGTGGGGCGACCCCGAGGACGTCCGCGAACCGCCTTCGCCGGGCAATCGGCCCGCCAGGATCGCACCGGATGCCGTTCCCTGCCGGGCGGCGACCGGCCGGCGTGGCATCGGCACCGGGGCGGCGGGCGTCCACGGCGCCAGCCGCTCCACGACCGCCGCCGCCGACGGGGGGCGTTGGGCCGGGTCCTTTCGCATCATCCCCTCGACGACGGCGCACAGCCGGGGGTTCGCCCGCGGGGCGAAGCGGCGGATCGGCGGCGGGGGTTCGGAGAGATGGCGGCGGGCCTTCTCCTCGCGGGTGCCGCCGGGAAACGGCACGTCGCCCACGAGCGCGAAGTAGAGCGTGCAGCCGAGGCCGTAGATGTCGGCCGCCGGACCGGCGTCGTCGGGCGAGCGGATCTGCTCCGGGGCCATGTAGTCCATCGTGCCGACGACGCGGCCGAGGCGGGTCGATTCCTCCTCGAGCGCGCTCCCCGCGAGGCCGACGTCGAGCACCTTGACGCGGCCGTCCGGAGTCACGAGCAGGTTGCCGGGCTTCACGTCGCGATGCACCAGGCCCTGTGCGTGGGCGTAGGCGAGGCCGCGGGCCGCCTGGGCGATCACGGAGGCCGCGGCGGAATCGTCGAGCGCGCCGTAGCGCCGCACCTGCTTGCGCAGGTCGAGCCCGTCGACGAGTTCCGTGACCAGGTAGGACACCTTGCCGTCGTGCCCGGCATCGAGCGCCCGCACGAGGTTCTCGTGGTCGAGGCGGCCGAGCATACGGATCTCGCGCCGAAACGCCGCCTCGGTCTCCGGGGTCGACTTTTCCCGGGGAAGCACCTTGACGGCCACCTCGCGGCCCATCATCACGTGCTCCGCCCTGAACACGCGGCCCATGCCCCCCTGGCCGATGGCGTCGAGGATCTTGTATTGGCCGAGCGTGAGCTTGCGGCGGCCGACGAGCATCTGCTCGGCCTGGAACGGGGTCAGCAGCCCCCGCGTCACGAGCAGGTCGGCGAGGGCCCGCCCGCGGGCCGCATCGTCCCCCGCTCCCTCCCGGCCGGCACCGGCCTGCAGCTCCGCCTCGGCGGCCTCGATCTGGGATGCGGTGAGGAGCCCGCTGGCGAGGGCGGTGTCGCGGAAGGGCCGTGACCTGCGCGGCCTGCCGGAGTCACCCGAATTGGATCCAGCGTTCGACATCGTGTCAGCGCGGCCGCCGATCCGCACGGCCGGCGCGGCGTGCCGCGGCACCCCCGAGTGTATCCACGGATCCGGCGCCCAGTCCGGGAAACCGGCGGCGCCATTCCGCCGGCAGCGGTGCCTCGAACGAGCAGGCCGCGGCGGTGACCGGATGGGCCAGCGCCAGCCGCCGCGCGTGCAGGGCGATGCCGCCTGAAAACGGCAGGCGGGCGCCGTACCTGCGGTCGCCCACGATCGGGCAGCCGCGGCGGGCCAGCTGCAGGCGCAGCTGATGTCGCCGACCGGTCGTGGGCACGAGTTCCACGAGCGACACCTCCCCTGCCCTGCGGACGACGCGGGCCCGCACGTGGGCCGGCCGGGCCGGCGCCGAACCGCGAGGCGGCTCGTCAACGCCGTGCCGTTCCACGAGATCGTGCCAGTCGACCCACTGCCCGAGCGGCGCGGGAAACCGACCCTCGACGACGGCCACGTACTCCTTCGTGACGGAGCGGTCACGGAATTGGGCCGCGAGGGCGGCGGCCGCCTGCCGCGTCGCCGCGAACACGAGCACGCCCGACACGGGCGCGTCGAGCCGGCTGACGACGCCGAGAAAGGCGCCCGCGGGGCGCCGCGCCTGAAGGATCGAAAACATGCTGGCAGCGCCCCGGGGCGCGTTCGCCGTTGGCACGCCGGCGGGCTTCACCAGTACGATCAACGAGTCGTCCTCGTGCAGGATCGTCGGAGGCGGAACGGGCAGTCGCATGGCTTCAGCGTCGCGTCGGTCGATCGTCCTTGCAAGCAGGTCGCCCCGGCGGCTGGAATTGGCCCGGGGCGCGGGGTGGGACGTGACTGTCATCGGGCCGGAAGAGGCCGTCGAGGCCGCTCAGCCGCCGCAGGCCGGCGGCGAATCGCTCGCCGCCTACGTTCAGCGGCTGGCCCGTGCCAAGGCGGAGGCCGTTGTGGCGACCGGCGTCGAGGGCACGGTCGTGGCCTGCGACACGCTCGGCGAGGTCGAGGGTGCGGTGCTCGGCAAGCCGGCCGACGCCGCCGATGCCCGCCGGATGCTCCTCGCCCTCTCCGGCCGCCGCCACCGCGTTCTCACGGGTGTCTGCGTCTGGGACCGGCCCCACGGCCGCCCCCGCGAGGCCGTCGCGGAGAGCCTCCTCGAAATGGCCCCGCTCTCGGACGACGTTCTCGACTGGTACCTCGCCAGTGGCCTGTGGCGGGGCAAGGCCGGCGCCTGCGGCTTCCAGGACGAACGCCTCCCGCTCACGCTCGTCGCCGGTAGCCCCTCGAACGTGGTCGGCCTGCCGCTCGAGCTCCTCCGCGAGTTGCTGAGAGAGGTGGGGTAAAGCAACAGTCGCAGGCAGGTGTGCATAACCCGCATGCGGAGCCGGGGGGGGCATGACAGGCTGAAGCCTGTTCCACATGGGGGCATGACAGGCTGAAGCCTGTCCTACGAA
>RGVT01000147.1 GCA_010027105.1 Planctomycetia bacterium | reverse complement strand
CCGCGGCCGGCGGCGCGAGCAGCGCGGCGATCACGAGCCCGAAAAACATCCCGCTGCCACGCGCCACGTGCATCCGCACCTCCCGCGACCCGCCCCACACTCGAGCCGTTCGAAGTGTCTTTCGGCTCGGTCCTGCGGCGAGGCTGACTTTTGCCGCCGGCCGCCGCGCATACCAGGTGTCCACCGCTTCGAAACGCCCGATTTCGTGAGAGTTACCGCCTGGGAAAACCCTCCCGTGCGACGCCGTCAAGCCCTGCGGTGGTCCGTAAGCCGTGCGTTTTCAGGGGCTTGCGCGGTTCGGCGGCCTGGCCGGTGGTGACGGGCGGCATAAAAACATTCAAGATTCGCCCCCGGCCGGGTGAACCGGCGGCGGCGCGGCCCCGTATAACTCTCACGTCCCGGGCAAGGTTGCGGGGGGAGCAGTGGATGCCCCCATCCAACGCGGACGGTCGAACCTCACGTCGCCACCAATTTTCGTTCGCGGCCGGCAATGGAATGCCGGCAAGGAGGAGTCTCATGCGATCCAACTCGACGGGCCCGTTCATGTCGCTGTTTTCCGACGACCGCGCCGCGGCCGAGCGGGCCGAGGCCGTGGCCAATCCCACGGTTCCCGCCGCGCCCCTCGCGCCCGAGGAGGTGCTCTCGATCGAGGATCTCGCCAAGCGGTTCAACGTCTCCACCAAGACGATCTCGCGGTGGCGCGACCACGGCCTCGTCGCCCAGCGCTACGAGGTGGCCGGCCGCAAGCGGGTGGGCTTCCTCGCCGACGCCGTCGAAAAGTTCGTGGCGGCCAACCCCGGGCGGATCGAACGCGGGGCCAGGTTCAGCCAGCTCTCGCCGGACGAACACGACCGGATCGTCGCCTGGGCGCGGCGGCTGGCCGCCGCGGGCGCCTCCCCGGCCGACGTCCACCGCCGCATCGCCGCCCGCCTGCACCGCAGCGTGGAGACGATCCGCTACACGATCAAGCAGCACGACCACGACCACCCCGATGCGGCGGTGTTCGGCGAGACGGAGGGCCGGCTGCGGCCCGAGACGTGCGAGAGGATCCACCACTTCTACGCGCAGGGCGAGCCGGTGGAATCGATCGCCCGGCGGTATCGCCGCTCGAAGGCGAGCATCTACCGGGTGATCCTGGCCCAGCGGGCGGCCCACATCATGCAGCTGCCGCTCGACCACATCCCCAACGCCCTGTTCGCGCGGAAGAGCGCCGAGAAGGTGGTCAACCAGCCGTTCCCTGGCCTCGACGAGCCGGCCAAGCGGGTGCGGCGGCCCTCCGGGCTGCCGGCCTACCTCGCCAGCCTCTACGAGGTGCCGCTGCTCACCCGCGAGCAGGAGGTGTGGCTGTTCCGCAAGTTCAACTACCTCAAGCACAAGGCCGGCAGGCTCCGCGAGCAGCTCGACCCGGAGCGGCCGAGCACGCGGCTCATGGACCAGATCGAGAAACTCTACGAGGAGATCGTGGCGGTCAAGAACCGGCTCGTGCGGGCGAACCTGCGGCTCGTCGTCTCGATCGCGAAGCGGCGGGTGGCCCCGGGCGACGGCTTCTTCGACCTGGTGAGCGACGGCAACATGTCGCTGATCCGGGCCGTCGAGAAATTCGACTACTCGCGGGGCAACAAGTTCAGCACCTACGCCTCGTGGGCGATCATGAAGAACTACGCCCGCACGATCCCCGACGAGCACAAGCGGCGCGACCGCTTCCGGGCGGCCGACATGGACATGCTCCAGTCGGCGGCCGACCGGCGGGCCGACGAGCACCAGCAGCGGCTCGCGGAGCGCGACCGCCTCCAGCAGGTGGGGCGGTTCCTCGACCGGCTCGACGCCCGTGAGCAGACGATCATCATCCGCCGCTACGGCCTCGACCACGAGCACGAGCCGCAGACCTTGAAGGAGGTCGGCTCGGCCCTCGGCGTCACGAAGGAGCGGGTGCGGCAGATCGAGGCCAAGGCCCTGGAAAAGCTCCGTGAAGCCGCCGCCGCCGAGGCCGTGCTCCCCGAACTCGAGGAGTGATCGCCCGGCCAGTCAAAAACGCGCCAGGCCCGGAGGGCCGGGTCATGACCAGCCGACGGAGGTCGGCCAAGGCACGTTCGACAGGATGTCGAGACGTGCCGTGAAGTCACCCGGCTTCGCGCTGCGCGGCGGCCGTGGTCTTGAGTTCCTCGCCGAGCGCCCGGCCGATCTGGCGGACGGCCTGCCGGAGACGGTTTTCGTTCTCGATCAGGGCGAGCCTCACATGGCCCTCGCCGGCCGCGCCGAAGCCCGCCCCCGGGCTCACGGCCACGTCGGCCTTCTCCAGGAGCAGCGCGGCGAAATCCATGCTCGTCATCCGGCTCGCGAACGGCTCGGGGATCTTCGCCCACACGAACATGCTCGCCTTCGGCACCGCCACGGGCCAGCCGATCCGGGCCAGGCCGTCGCAGAGCACGTCGCGCCGCTTCTCGTAGACCTTCGACTGGGCCGCCACGTCGGCCTCGCCGTTCCTGAGGGCCATGATCGCCGCGATCTGGATCGGGCGGAACATGCCGTAGTCGTAGTACGTCTTGATCGTGCCCAGGGCCCGCACGATGTCGCGGTTGCCCGCGCAGAAGCCCACCCGCCAGCCGGCCATGCTGAAGCCCTTGCTCATCGTCGTGAACTCGACCGCCAGCCGCTTCGCCCCCTCCACCGCGAGGATGCTCGGCGTCTCGTAGCCGTCGAACGTGACGTCGGCGTAGGCCAGGTCGGAGACGAGCATGAAGCCGTGGCGGTTGGCGAGCCTCACCACCTCGGCGTAGAAGTCGGGCCCCACGACCGTGGCCGTGGGATTGTGGGGGAAGTTCACGATCACCATCTTCGGCCTCTCGCGCTCGCAGGTGCGGGCGATGTCGGCGAGGTAGCGGTCGGGATCGGTGGTGTCGATGAGGATCGCCCGGCCCGAGGCGAGGGCCACGCCGTAGACGTGGGCGGGATACGACGGGGCCGGCACGATCACGCTGTCGCCCGGGCCCACGATCGCCAGGCAGAGGTGGCCGAAGCCCTCCTTCGAACCGAGCGTGCAGATCACCTCCCCCTCGGGGTCGAGCCTGACGCCCCACTTCTTGAGGTAGCGCGAGGCCACCTCGCGGCGCAGGCTCATGATGCCGAGGGCCGGGGCGTAGCCGTGGTTCCGCGGGTCGTTGGCGGCCTCCGAGAGCTTGTCGATCACGAACTGGGCGGGGGGATCGGAGGGATTCCCCATGCTCATGTCGATCACGTCGTGGCCGGCCCGGCGCTTCTGGTAGGTGGCCTGGTTGATCCGGGCGAAGAGATAGGGGGGCAGCTGCGAGATCCGCTCGGCCACGCGGAACTCGAACGGCTTCTCCCCCTCCGCGGGCCCGTCGGCCGTCTCCGTGGGATCGGGCACCCGGGGCTGGGCTGCGGGCTGGTCGGGCTGCTGAATCACGGGCGGGGATTCCGGGGAAGCCCCGATTCTACCGGCCACCGACCCGAAATCACTACCGTGCCGGCGGCGGGGCCGGCGGACCGGCGGCGTCGAGCGACGCCGGCACGACGCCCGCCTGCTTCCGGCTGCCCGCCCGCGGGGCGGCGAGCTCCCCGGCCTCGCGCTGCGTGAGCGGCGTCCGCGGCGGCGGGGCCGCGCCCCGCTCGGGGGGCGACTGGCTCGTGCCGGCGAGGAAGTTGTCGATCGTCGCCGACTCGCGCAGGTGGGAGAAGTGGCGGGCCATCTCGATCCGCTGCTTCTTCTCGTGGATGTCGTCGTGGAGCTCCGCGCGGACCTCGGCGAAGTCGACCTTCGCCGGCGCCGTGTAGCCCTCGCAGAAGAGCACCAGGAACCGGTCGGCGATCTGGATCACGCCGGAGAGCTCGCCCGGCTCGAGCGAGAACGCCTCGCGCTCGAGCGCCGGTTGGCCGCCGTGCCGCTGGATCGGGGGCACCTCGCCGCGGAGCGTGCGGCTCGTGGGGTCGACGGAATACTTTTCGGCGAGGTCGCCCACCGTCTCGGCCGAGGGGTTCCGGCGGGCGAGCTGCCACACCTCCTGGGCCCGGCGCTGGCTGTCGAGCACCACCACGCGGCAGCGGGCCCGGGGGCCGAAGGTGGCCGCGTAGGCCTTGTCGAGGTCGTCCTGCGTCACCTGCACCGTGCCCACGAGCTTCTTGAGGGCCACCGTGGGCCGCACGATGTCGTCGACGTAGTGGCGGATCGGCACCTTCTGCTCCCGCGTCACCCGCTCGAGCCAGGCCGCGGTGTCGACCGAGCCGTCGGGACGGCGGAACCCCATGATGTCGGCGGCCCGGGTGATCTCGGCGTCGATATCGGCCTGGGTCACCTCCTGCTTCGCCCGCGCGAGGGCCTGGTCGAGGAGCGCGCGGGTGATCAGGATCTCGAGCACCTCGGCCCCGTGCCGGTCGAGGCAGGCGCGCCGCACGAGGTCGAGCGGCACCGGCCGGCCGTCGACGAGGGCTGCGACGCCCGGGTGGGTGCCGGCCTGGGCCGGCTCGTCCATCAGGTTTTCGACTTTCGCAGCAGCCTGCAGGGTGCGGAACAGCTCGCTCGAGGCCTGGCGGCTCTTGCGCTCGCGGAGGTCCTCGGCCAGCCGCTGCTGCACGTCCTCGAACTTCACGTCGGCCGCGGGCAGCCGACCCTCGCACTTGACGATGATGAACTGGTCGGCCACCTGCGTCACCGGCGAGACCGCGCCGGGCTCGAGGCCGAACACGAGGGCCTCGAACGCCGGCTCGCCGCCGTGCCGCCGCACCGGCTGCACCCAGCCGTTGGCGCTCGCGCTGCCCACGTCGATCGAGTGCTGCCGGGCCAGCGCGCCGAACTCGTCGGGCGCCGCGGCCGCCTTGGCCCGGAGCCGCTCCGCCTCGTCGCGCGACTTCACCACGATGATCCGGGCCTTCACCGCCGGGCCGAACTGGTTGTCGAAGGCCCCCCGCGTCTCCTCGGGCGTCGGCTCGACGGCGGCGTGCGCCAGCCGGCGCAGCGCGAGCGTCGGCCAGACGATCTCCTCGGCGTACTGCTGCGGCGAGATGCCGCGCTCCTGGCGGATGAGCTCGATCCACTTGTCGCGCGGCACGCTGAAGCGGCGCGACATCGCGTCGATCTCGGCGTCGACGTCCTGCTGGGTCACGGTCACGCCCTGCCGGGCGCAGGCCTGCTGGATCAGGGCCTTGTTGACGAGCGATTCGAGCGCGGCGGCGCCGTGCCGGGCGAGGCACTCCGCGGCGAGCGCGCCCTCGCCGATCTCCGCGCCGTTGACCATGGCCACGAGCTTCTCGGGCGCCGACCCGGCGGGGGCCTTGCCCTGAGGCCCCTGTGCCGGCCGGGGCGGGGCCTTGGGGGCGGCCACCTCGCGGAGCGATCCGCTGGGCCTGAAGCCCGCGCGCACGCGGGCGAGAGTCCGTTTGAGCCACTCCATCGAAAGCCCTCCTTGGCCATCTCCCGAGGCGGGAAGGTAGGTGAAGCCGGGGCCGGCGGCAAGGCGATTCGGGGGGCGACAACGGCCAAAAAACCGTGGCGGCCGGGGGGCGGCGTGGTTTACGCTCCACCGCATGGCGTCCCCCACCCCCAAGCCCGCCGCCGACCGCAACCACCCCGGGTGCCTGGCGGTGCTCGGCCTCCTCCCGCCGGTCACCGCCGAGGACGTCAAGCAGGCCTACCTCGCCAAGGCCCGCACGGCCCACCCCGACCACGGCGGCGACCCCGCCGCCTTCCTGCGGCTGCAGAAGGCGTTCGAGGAGGCCACCGACTACGTCAGGTTCAAGGCGGGCAAGCTCGAGTGGCTCGCGTCGAAGATCGAGGCCTACGCCCAGCAGCAGGAGGTCGTCACCGAGACGATCGAGCGCGGCGGCGAGGTGCAGATGGAGGAGGCCGACTGGCTCGAGAGCAGCTTCGGCGAGGACTTCGGCCGCGTGGCCGACAAGCTCGTGGCGGTGCGCCTGCACGGCCCGCCCGCCGACGACGTGTTCGCGGTCCTGCTCGGCTTCCGGGCCGCCGCGCTCAAGGATCTCGCCGTGCTCGACCTCGCCGGCGGCGCGGTCACCGACGAGGGGCTCGCGCAGCTCAAGGACTTGAAGAGTCTGCGGTCGCTCGACCTGCGCGGAACGGCTGTGGGAAAACTGGCCGCCGAGGCGCCGCGCTGGTTCGAGCACCTGGAGTTTCTGGGGCTGCCACGGGACGCCGTCGGGCTCTTCGGCCGGATGGGGATGCCGCGGCGCGTCAAGGTGGTCGTGGGCGACGCGGGCTGAAGCCGGCCGCCCGGGTCGCGCGCGAGGTCACTCGGGAAACAGACGGGTCGAGAGGTAGCGCTCGCCGAGGTCGGGGAGCACCACCACGATCATCCTGCCGGCGTTCTCCGGCCGCTTCGCCACCTGGAGCGCGCCCCAGGCCGCGGCGCCGCAGCTGATGCCGCACATCAGCCCCTCGCGCTTGGCCATCTGCCGGGCCGTCTCCATCGCGTCCTCGTCGTCGACCTTGATCACCTCGTCGATCACGTCGAGGTTGAGGATCTCCGGGATGAAGCCCGCGCCGATCCCCTGGATCGTGTGCCGGCCCGGCTTGATCGGCTCGCCGGCGAGCTTCTGCGAGATGACGGGGCTGTTGAGCGGCTCGACGGCCACGACCTTGAGGCCCGGCTTCTTGCTCTTGAGCACCTCGCCCACGCCGGTGATCGTGCCGCCGGTGCCCACGCC
>RGVT01000146.1 GCA_010027105.1 Planctomycetia bacterium | reverse complement strand
CCGCTCGAGGCGGTCGTGGGCTTCCAGACCTGCACCGAATCCACCTGCGACCCGCCGACCGCGGTGCGGATCACCGCCACGCTGCCGGTCGACGACGACCCGCTCGGCGGCACGGTGGCGTTCGCGGCCGCCCGGTACGCCGAGGCGGCCCGGGCCACGGCGGCGCTCGACCCGCCGCGGGGCACGCGGGCCGCGCCGAGCGTGGCCGCCGCTCCGCCGCCCGGACCGGCGGGCGAATCTCCCGCCGCGCTCTCGCTGCCGCTGGCCCTCGCGATGGGCCTCGCCGGCGGGCTGATCCTCAACCTCATGCCCTGCGTGCTCCCGGTGCTGGGGCTCAAGTTGATGTCGTTCGCCCAGCAGTCGGGGAAGGACCGCGGCGAGGTGTGGCGGATGAACCTCTGGTATTGCGCGGGTGTGTACGCCGTGTTCTTCGCGCTGGCGACGGCGAGCGTGGCGGCGAACATCGGCCTCGGCAGCCAGAACCTCGCCTGGGGGGAGCAGTTCACCTCGACGCGGTTCAACGTCACACTGGCGGCGATCGTGTTCGCCTTCGCGCTGTCGTTTCTGGGCGTCTGGGAGCTGCCGATCCCCGGCTTCATCGGCGAGAAGGCGGGGCACGTGCAGTCGCGCGAGGGGCCGCTCGGCGCGTTCCTCAAGGGCGTGCTCAGCACGGTGCTCGCCACGCCCTGCAGCGGGCCGTTCCTGGGGCCGGTGTTCGGCTTCACGCTCGCCCAGCCGACGGCGGTGACGTTCGCCGTGTTCGGCGCGATCGCCACCGGCATGTCCCTCCCCTACCTGCTCGTGGGCGCCGTGCCCGGGCTCGTGCGGCTGCTGCCCCGGCCGGGCGCCTGGATGGAGACGCTCAAGGAGGTGCTGGGGTTCGTGATGCTCGGCACGGTCGTGTTTCTGTTCACGTTCCTCGACCACGACTACTTCGTGCCCACCTTCGGCCTGCTCGTGGGCGTGTGGGCGGCCTGCTGGTGGATCGGCAAGGCGCAGGACGCCGGCGTGCGGCCGCTCGGGTTCGGCCGCTGGGTGCAGGCCGCCGCGCTCGCGGCCGCCGTGGGCGGGCTGTCGTTCACGTTCCTCGGCCCGATGAAGTCGATCCTGCCGTGGGAGCCGTTCTCGCGGGCCCGCCTCGCCGAACTGCAACAGGGGGGCGCCACGGTGCTCGTCGACTTCTCGGCCGACTGGTGCATGACCTGCAAGTTGAACCTCGCCACGGCGATCGAGACCGAGCGGGTGAAGGCGGCGATCGAGGCGAACCGCGTCGTGCCGCTCCTGGCCGACTGGACGGAGGAGTCGCCCGAGATCAAGGCGATGCTCGAAACGCTCCACAGCCGCTCGATCCCGGTGCTCGCCGTGTTCCCGGCGGGGGATCCCGCCGCCCCGCCACGCGACCCGATCGTGCTCCGCGACCTGATCACCGAATCCCAGGTGCTCGACGCCCTCGAGCAGGCCGGCCCCTCCCGCCCCACGATCGGCTCCCTCCGCTCCGCCGCGCTGCCGTAGGGCATGACAGGCTGAAGCCTGTCCTACGATGGGGCATGACAGGCTGAAGCCTGTCCCACGGGGTCAGGCGAGCACGACGCGGTCGTCGGAGGGCCCGGCGGCATGCACGTCGCCGATGCGCCAGTTTTCGAAGCCGAGGTCGGCGAGCTGGTGCTGGATGCTGTCGGCGAAGTGGGGGGAGACGACGAGCACCATGCCGATCCCCATGTTGAACACGCGCTCCATCTCGTCGGCCGCGATGCCGCCGAGCCGCTGAACCCAGGGAAACACGCCCGGCACGCTCCACGAGCCGCGCGCGAGCCGGATCTGCACGGAAGCGGGCACGATCCGGGCCAGGTTTTCCATGAGGCCGCCCCCGGTGACGTGGGCGATCCCGTGCACCACCTGCTTCACGCGGTAGTGGCCGAGCACCGCCTTCACGGGCCGGGCGTAGAGCCGGGTGGGCGCGAGCAGGATCTCGTTGACCGTCCGACCGCCCAGTTCGGCCACGCGGGCCTCGCCCGCGAGCCCGCCGATCTCGAACACGGCCTGGCGGACGAGGCTGTAGCCGTTGGAGTGAAACCCGCTCGAAGCCAGGCCGAGCGCCACGTCGCCCGGCTGGATCTGGCGGCCGTCCACGAGCCGGCGCCGCTCGACCACGCCCACGCAGAACCCGGCGAGGTCGTATTCGCCGCGCTGGTACATGTCGGGCAGGATGGCCGTCTCGCCGCCGACGAGGGCACACTCGCACTCCACGCAGGCGTCGGCGATCCCGCGCACGATCTGTTCGAGGAGGGCGGGATCGTCGTGCGACAGGGCCACGTAGTCGAGGAAGAAGAGCGGCTCGGCGCCCGTGCACAGGGCGTCGTTGACGCTCATGGCGACGAGGTCGACGCCCACCGTGTGGTGCACGCCCGCCGCCACCGCCACCTTGAGCTTCGTGCCCACGCCGTCGGTGCAGGAGACGAGGAGCGGGTCGTCGTAGCCGCGGCTGAAGAGCCCCTTCAGGTCGAGCTGGAAGAGGGCGGCGAAGCCCCCCTCGGGGCTCATCACCCGCGGGCACTGCGTCCGCCGCATGTGTGCCGGCAGCCGGGCCATGCCCTCGCGGTAGAGTTCGAGATCGACGCCGGCGCTGGAATACGTGGCTCCGCTCACCACGGTATCTTCGCGGCCCGGGCCGACCCCGCAAGCCTGCGGCCGCTTTCGCGGCCGACGCTACGACTGCTCGGGCGTCACCGCGTTGCGGTATTCAAACTTGTACCGGCCGGGATTCGGCACGGGGTAGGTGCCGTCCGGCCCGGCCACGAGGATCGACGGGCTGCCGTCGACGAGGGCGTCGACGCCGGCGGTGAGATCGTCCGGCGAGTTCAGGTAGTCGTCGAACGTGATCGCCCGGCCGGTGTGGGCGGCGTAGCGGCCCATCGCCGTCGCCAGGCTCGCCTCCGCGCCACGGACGGCCTCGTTGTAGGCGTCGCCGGCGATGATCGCGGCCACGAAGTGCTCCCACTCGCGGCGGTAGGGGTTCGGCTCGGGCTGTTCGGCGGCCCACACGATCCCCTCCTTCTCCGTCCGCTGCCCCTGGTAGATCGTCGACTTCGCCGGCGAGTGGCCGCTGCCCGAGATCGTGAACGCCCCCTTCGACCCGTGGCCGAAGACGCCGAACTTCTTGTCGCAGCCCTTCATCACGCGGCTGGAATAGAAGAACTTCGCCCCGTCGGCGAACGTGTATTCGACCGCGTAGTTGTCGAAGTTCTGGTCGTCGATCCTGCCGCGGTAGTGTCGGCCCCCGCTGCCCTCCGCCTTGACCGGCCACGAGCCGTGCATCCACGACACCTCGTCGATGTGGTGCACGCAGTAGTCGCTGAAGATGCCGCCGCTCGCCCAGAGGAAGTTGTGGAATCGCTTCACCTGCCAGAGGAGCTCGTCCGCCTCGCCGCGGCCGGGCGCGAGGTCGAGGTTGTGCGTGGGGTCCTGGTGGCGGTAGCCGCGGTAGGCGATCAGTTCTCCGGCCTCGCCGTCGCGCAGCCGCTGGAAGAGCTCGCGCCGGCGGTCGCAGTGGCGGCACATCAGCCCGACGGCCACCTTCACCCCCTTCTCGTCCGCCCTGCGGGCGAGCTCGAGCATCCGCCGCGTGCTCGGGCCGTCGACCGAGATCGGCTTCTCCATGAACACGTGCACGCCCTTCTCGATCGCGTAGGCGAACATCGGGGCCCGGAAGGCCGGCGGCGTGGCAAACAGCGCGATGTCACCGGTCCGCAGGCAGTCGAGGGCCTGCTTGTAGGCCTCGAAGCCGACGAAGATCCGCTCGTCGGGCACGTCGAGGCGGTCCGAGAACTGCTCGGCGAGCGACCGCTTCACGATCTGCGGCCGGTCGGCGAACACGTCGGCCAGGGCCACGACGCGGGTTTCGCCCCCCGGCACCGAGAGCGCGTCGACCGCCGCCCCGCCACCGCGGCCGCCGCAGCCGACGACGGCCACGCGGATCTCGTCGCTCCCGGCGGCATGCACCCGCGGCAGCGGCGCGCCGGCGAGGGCTGCGGCCCCCGCGATGCCGCCCGCGGCCGTGCCGAAAAACTCACGGCGCGACGTGCGACCCGACCTGAAGACACGCGGCATGGCTGGTTGCCTCCGGGACTTGCGTTCGTCGAACATCATACAGTCGCCACCGCGCACTCACACCACGGCGGTCACTTCCGCCCCCTCGGCAGGAGGGCGTCAGGCGTGTTCAAGGCGCGAAAAGCTCCCCGTACAGCGACCGCGGCGAATGAATCCGGACGCCGGCGAGGGAACGGCCGTACAACCTGCCGAAATGCGTTCGATCGCCGGTCAGGAGGACGTCGCATTCCAGCGCGACCGCCGCGGCCAGCACGACCCGGTCCTTTTCCGGAAGGCCGTGCGGCTCGGTCCGGGCGAGCACTGCGGCAGTGGCCGACACGCTCAATTGCGACACGAGTTCCTCGAATGCCGGCAGGCGTTCGGCGGCCTTGACGACGAGGTTGCGCCGGGCCTCGTCGATCACGTAGCCATCCACCCAGCATTCGTATCGGGCGGCGAGCAGACGGGAGACGAGCGCGTGGACTGCACCCGCGCTCTTCGCCGCCGAGAACAGGATGTTGGCGTCGAGGAAGATGCGCATGGCAGGGGTCAGCCCCGGCGCCGCCGCCGCAGTGGTTTGGGGCCGGGCGGCGGGAGCCCCTGCATCACCTCGGCGAGCTCCGCCTCCGACTCGTCGAATTCGCGAATCCGCTTGTCGGTGTAGAGTTCGACCGGCAGCGTGACCGCGGGCCGCAGTAGCAGGCCGTCCGGCGTGGTTTCCGCGATCAGCGTGTCTGCGGCCTTGATCCCCAGGGCCTTGCGCAGGCTGAGCGGCAGCGTCACCACCCCCCGGCTCGTGATCGTGATCGTCGTTTTCATAGAAGCAGTATTTCTGCTTTCCTGCTTTCTGTCAACGGTGAGCGGCTGGTATGATTCCCGGATGGTCTCCCGGAAGCCCAGACTCGTCGCCCGGCGGCAGCATGCCCAGCGGGCCCTGCCGCCCCTCCAGTTCACGCAGCGCCTGCCCTACGGCGCGGTCCTCCACGACTCGGGAGGCCGCGGCGGCCGCGGCGTGCAGTTCATCGTCTACAGCCGCTCCGCCACGGCGGTCCGGGTGCTCCTCTACGACGGCGTCGACGATCCCGAGCCGGCCGAGGTGATCGCGCTCGACCCGGCCAAGGACCGGTGGGGCGACATCTGGAGCATCTTCGTGCCCGGCGTGGAGCCGGGGCAGCTCTACCACTTCCAGGCCGACGGTCCCTTCGAGCCCGACCGCGGCCAGCGGTTCGACGGCGCGGCGCGGCTCATCGATCCCTATTCGCGGGCCCTGGCCGGCCGCTTCCTCCCGGGGGACGACGGGATCATCCGCCCGCCCAAGAGCGTGGTGGTGGACGACTCGTTCGACTGGCAGGGCGACCGCCACCTGCGGCGCGGCCTGGCTGACACCGTGATCTACGAGATGCACGTCAAGGGCTTCACGGCCAGCCCCACCAGCGGCGTGAAGCACCCGGGCACCTACCTGGGCGTGATCGAGAAGATCCCGTATCTCAAGTCGCTGGGCGTGACGGCGGTGGAACTGATGCCGATCCACGAGTTCCCGACCGAGTCGGCGGCGGGCGAGCGGTCGGGCCGCGGCAACTACTGGGGCTACGACCCGATGGCCTTCTTCGCCCCCCACCGCGGCTACGCCGCCAGCCCCGAGCCGGGCGCACAGGTCCGCGAGTTCAAGGAGATGGTCCGGGCCCTGCACGCGGCGGGCATCGAGGTGATCCTCGACGTGGTCTTCAACCACACCGCCGAGGGCAACCACCTCGGGCCGACGTTCTCGCTCAAGGGCCTGGAGAACCGCGTCTACTACATGCTCGGCGACGGCGGCAGCTACTACCGCAACTACACCGGCTGCGGCAACACGATCAACGGCAACCACCCGATCGTGCGCGAGCTGATCTTCCTCTGCCTGCGGCACTGGGTGCACAACTACCACGTCGACGGCTTCCGCTTCGATCTCGCGAGCGTGCTCTCCCGCGACCGCAACGGCGACATCCTCCCCAATCCCCCGATCGTCGAACTGATCACGGAGGACCCGATGCTCGCCGACACGAAGATCATCGCCGAGGCGTGGGACGCGGCCGGCGCCTACCAGGTGGGCACGTTCGCCAGCCTCCGCTGGGCCGAGTGGAATGGCCGCTACCGCGACGACGTGCGCCGCTACTGGCGGGGCGACTTCGCCCAGACGGGGCACCTCGCCACGCGGCTGGCCGGCTCGAGTGACCTCTACGGCGACGACGGCCGCCAGCCCTACCACAGCATCAACTTCGTGACCAGCCATGACGGCTTCACGCTCAACGACCTCGTCACCTACCGGGAGAAGCACAACGAGGCCAACGGCGAGGGCAACCGCGACGGTGACAACAACAGTTTTTCGGAGAACTATGGCGTCGAAGGGCCCACGAAGCGGGTCGACATCGAGACGATCCGCGCCCGCCAGATCCGCAACCTGCTCGCCACGCTGCTCGTGAGCCAGGGGGTGCCGATGCTGCTCATGGGAGATGAATGCCGGCGGACGCAGCAGGGCAACAACAACGCCTACTGCCAGGACAACGAGGTTTCCTGGTTCGACTGGCGCCTCGTCGATGAGCGAGCCGACCTCGTGCGGTTCGTGC
>RGVT01000145.1 GCA_010027105.1 Planctomycetia bacterium | reverse complement strand
TTGAGCCGGCTTTAGCGACCAGCGCAGCCATGGATGGCGCAGCGCCAGTCGCTAGGAGTGAACGCAGCCCGGAGGGCGCAGTGAACGTCCGGCGAGACGGTACGGGGCAAGCCCGAGCCGGTGCGCAATTTAACGAGATCATAACAGGCGACGCGTCCGTCCCGTGCACCACGAGTCAGGTGCGACGGGTGCGTTTTCCAGGCTTCTTCGCCTGTGGCTTGGCCCGTCGCTTGGCTTTCTTGTCGGCCGCGTCGGCCGCGTCGGTTGCGTCGGCCGGTTCGTCGTCCGCCGCCGTCTCGCCGGGGAGCTTCTGCGGGACGATGATGCAGTTGTCGCCGAGCTCGAGGTCCTCTTCGTCCTGGATCGGCCGGCCGCGGTCGTCGAGCTTGACGTCGGCCTCCGCCGTCTTCTTCTTGGCGACGGCCAGCAGCTGGTCGTAGAGCTTCGCCCGGTCGACGCCGTTGATCACGGCCACGGCCGTGGCCACCTCGCCGAGATAGCGGAGGAAGATGCTGCGCCGTTGTCCCTCCTGGGCCACGCGCAGCCGGCGGCGCATGTACATGCCGAGCTTGCGGCCCACGGCCTGGAGCGCGAGCCGGATCTCCTTCTGGATCTCGGGGTAGTGGGCGATCGCCTCCTTCGACTCGCTCGTGAACGGCACCCACACGCTCGCCACGTGCACCATCGCGGTCACCGGGCCCGAGGGCAGGCCGCCGCGCGACTGCGAGAGGCCGTAGGCCCGCCAGTTGGTCGAGAGAATCGTCTGCGTGACCGCGCAGGCCGCCGGCTGGAACTGCAGCGGCACGCGGTTGGCGTAGCGCAGCACGTTCATGGTCTGCCCCTCGTCGACGTTCACGTGCTGCATGGCGCCGTGGAGGGCGTCGAGCTGCTGCTTCTTGAGCCGCGAGGGCGACTGCCGCGGCGCGAGCTGCGCCTCGGCGAGGATCTTGTCGGCCGCCTCCGCACCGACCCCGCCGAACGTGGTCGTGAGGAACTGCCTGAGGCTGCGGGCGTCGCTCTCGCCGGCCAGTTCGCCGAGGGCCTCGCGCGAGATCTTCTGCGCCGACACGCCGCCGCCGTACGCGAGCGCCGCCTCGATCACGAACGGATTGCCCCGATAGACGGACGGGGGCCGAGTGGCCGCGGTGAAGAACTCGCCGGGCACGACCTGCCGCAGGCCGGCCAGCAGCCGCTGCTCCCCGATCGGCACGATGCAGTCGGTGGCCGGCGGCGGGATTTTTGTTTCCTGGATCGACTTGAAGAGCGCGTCGGCCTCGCCGCGGCCGAGCTTGCCCGTCGTCACGCGGGTGGAGAGCTTCGCGGCGTCGCAGATCTTCTTCGCCGTGCCGTGCGACACCCGGGAGAACGACTGCGTGAGGAACTGGGCGAGCGTGAGCTTCGGCTGCTCCTGGAGCATCGTCACGAGCCGGCCGAGTTCGACGCCGTAGGGATGCGGCTTGATCTCCTTGGGCTCCGGGGGCAATTCGTCGCTCGACCGCTCGAGGATCCGCTCCTGGCCGTCGGGGCCGAGGAAGTGGACGCGGGCGTGCGGGTTGGCGATCGCGGTCTGCTCGAGGTACTCCTCGACGCTGCCGCGGCCCCGCTGGAACTTCGCCTCCATCTCGATTGTCACGCGGGTGCCGTGGTCGATCGACTCGCCCCGGTCGTTGGCCGCGACCCACTCGATCGCGTGCTTCTTCATGAGTTCCGCGCCGCCCTTGCCGGGCGGGATGTCGACCCCCTCGCCACGGCCGTTCAGGATCTCCGGCTGGTTGGTCTTGGTGTCGATCCTGAGCTCGTAGTAGTGGGCGGCGTGCTTCGCGTCGATCTTGGAGACGATCTTCACCGGCTTGCCGGTGGTGAGCACGCCGTACATGCCGGCGGCCGAGATGCCGATGCCCTGCTGGCCGCGGCTCATGCGCAGGCGGTGGAACTTCGAGCCGTAGAGGAGCTTGCCGAAGATCAGCGGGATCTGCTTGCGCACGATCCCCGGGCCGTTGTCCTGCACGCCCATCCGGTAGCGGGTGCCGCTCTCGCCGACCTCCTCGACGTGCACCCAGATCTCGGGAAGGATCCCGGCCTCCTCGCAGGCGTCGAGCGCGTTGTCGACCGCCTCCTTGACGCTCGTGAGCAGGGCCTTCCGCGGCGAGTCGAAGCCGAGCAGGTGGCGGTTCTTGGCGAAGAACTCGCTGACGGAGATGTCGCGCTGGCCCGCGGCGAGGGCCTGGGCCGTGGCCCGGCGTTTCGTCTCCCTGGGCCTGCCGTTGGCCGACGGTGCGGGCACCGTGTCGGGCGCGTCAGGACCTTTTCCCGCGGCCGCGGCCGGCTGCCCGGCGGCCGTGTGCGCGGCGTTCTTCGGCTTTCCGCGGCGGGTTTTCGTGGCCATCGCAGAGACTGTGACCGACGACGGCGGCCCTGGCAAGAGGGGTAAAGTTTGCCGGTTGCATGGGGATGGGATGAGGTCGGCGCCCAAGCGTTGTCGCATCGGAGGACCTTGCCTCCTGGGAAGGGCCGTCGGCGGCGGCACCGGGGAGTCATTCGCGCGTCCGCTCCGTGTCGAAACAGTTCCGCGGGAGAGGACGTGCCGCCAGCCGGCGGGAGGGCCAGCCGATGATTCGCCGACATGCGTCGCTCAGTACAGCCTGCGTCGCCGTGGCGCTCGCCGCGTCCGCGGCGACGGCGGCCCCGATCAACGGCGGCGTCGCAGCGCCGACGCCGGACGTCTTCTACAACTTTTACGTTCCGCCCGTGCCCGCCGGCCAAGCGCCGGGGTTCGGGGCCCAGCTCTACGTGGCTCCGCGGCCGGTGCCGCCACGGGTCGGACACACCTGGTACACGTATCCGCCCTTCATGCCGCACGAGTTTCTCTACAAGCACCGGCGCCGCTACGTCCGCCCCGCCGGCGCCATGGGCATGCGGACCGACGTGCACGCGTACTGGTGGTGAACGGAGGGCAGGCGATCATGGCGCGGCGTGACGGCGGCTGGAGGCGGTGGGCGCTCGGATGCGCCGTGTGCGTCGGCGCCTGCGCCGCGCTGACGGCGGCGCCGGGCGTCGCGGGGGGGCACCATCGTCAGCGGCAGCACGGCTGCACCGAGTGCGAGGTGTGCGGTCACCACTGCTGCCGCGACGGGCTGTGCGGGCATTGCGGCCATCTGGGGCACGGCCACCACTTTCTCAGGCACGACACGATCGAGAAACGATATTTTCTGCGCAGCCAGGGAAAGAGTTGGCACAGCACCTGGTACGACCCGTCGGTCGGCCGGCCGCTGGCGCTCGTGGTGCCGCCCACGGCCGAGTTCACGAGCGAATACGGCTGGGGCGTGCCGAGCTCGCGGGTGATGCCGATCTACCACCAGTTTCGCCGGCCGTATCCGGGCCCGGGCGCCGTGCCCGGCGCCGGAGGGGCCCTGCTCCCGACGCCGAACCAACCGAGCGACACGGTGCAGTTCGGCGTGCATCCAGTGCGCGGCCCCTGGGGTACGTACTGACTTCACGCGATGGCTCGGCATCCTGCCGACCATCGCTTGGGCGACGTCCGTCGCCTGGTGGTGACCCGGGCCTCCGGCCCTGGCGCCGGGTCGTGCGTGCTCCACACAATGGCTCGGCATCCTGCCGACCCCTCGCCTACGTCCCGTGGTTCGCCTAGCCGTCGAGGCGTTCGCGGGCGAGTTTGGCCCACGGGCTCGCAGGGGCGAGCGCGAGAAAGGTGCGCAGGTGCCGGGTCGCGTCGTCGCTCCGGCCCGCTTCGGCGAGGACGCCCGCCATGTGCCAGTGGGCGTCGGCATAGTCGGGCTGCTGCCGGAGCACCCCCTCGAGCGCCGCGATCGCGAGCTCGTGCTCGCCGAGCTCCGCGAGCACGCAGCCGAGGTTCGCCCGGGCTTCGAGGTGGTCGGGGTCGATCTCGATGGCGGAATAATACCGCTCGCGGGCCGCGGTGAGATCGCCGGACCGATACAACAGTTCGGCGAGCATGAACACGGTCTGGGCGGTGGGCCGGTCGGCCTGCAGCACCGCCCGCAGCGCCTCGGCCGCCTCGGCATACTCTCCGGCGGCCTCGAGGTCGGCGGCCAGGCCGAGCAGTTCCGCGGCGCATGCGGAGTCGCCGGTGTCGATCGCGATCTCGCCGGCGGGCGGCTCCCGATCCTCGGCTGCAGGATCGGGCAGCGGCATCACGATAGACGGGTCGTCGTCGCACAGGCTCTCGGCGTAAAAGCCGAGCTGCAGCTGCCCTCCCGCGCCCACGAGCCGGCTGTCGCGGCGGATGCTCAGGCGGCGACCGTCCGTCACGATCCGCCCGCTCGCTCGCGCTGCCTCCGCCGCACCGCCGGGTGAGAGCCCCGCGAGCCTGGCGTCCATCTCGCGCAGTGAGAGACCGGCGGCCAGAAGCCGCGCCAGCCGGCGGCCGACGACGAGCTGCTGGAAGTCGAACCACTCGAGCACTCCGGCCCGTCGCACCGGCTCGAGAAGGCCGCCGCGCCGCCAGTGGCGGACAGCCGCCACCGGCACGCCGAGCACGGCGGCGATCATCGGCACCGTGTACAGGCCGCGGACCGCTCCGTCCGGGGCCGGAGGACCGGCCGCGAACATCGCCCGGCTGCCGCGGTCGCGCCGCGCCGCGACCGGCTGCTTCGCCACCGGCCGTCCGTCCGCGAGGCGTGAAGTCTTCGAAGGGTCGTCCTTGACCTTGCCGGGCATACCGCCCTCCGCTGGTGCCCGCAGAATCTAGCCGACGGGCACCGTGGCGATCCAGCCCTCGAGCGGGTCGAGCCCGCGCGGCAGGCCGTAGCGCGGCAGAAGGGCCGCGTGTGCCGCCTGCAGGGCGCAGATCACGGCGTCGAGAAGGTCGCCGCTGCCGTCGGCGACGAGGCGGCGCCGCCACGGGGTCGACGCCACGAGCCGGGGCGAGAGCCCGGCGGCGCCCTGCTCCAGGGCCCTCACGATCCGGTCCCGATTGCGGCGGCGGCCGGCGGTGTGCCTCGCGGGGATGTCGCTCTTGTACGAGTCCGGGCAGACCTGGCGGGCGGTGAAGGCGGGGTAGGCCTCGAGCGCGACACGGCCCCCCGTCGCCCGGCTCCGTGGCGGGTGGCGGTGGGCCGGAAAGGTGAGCCCGGCCTCGAGCATCCGGCCGATGCCCGCGTGCATCATCCAGGCCACCGGCGGGTTGGCCCAGCGCATCGCCGGGCTCGAGCCGGCGGGCTTGTCGGTCTTCCGCCAGGCGAACTTCCCGCCGGCCGGTCGGGCGTCGCACCAGCGCCTGAAGGCGTCGCGCAGCGTCTCCCGCGGCCGGGCGCAGTAGAAGCGGACGAACCTGCGCCAGTCGGCGGGCCAGCCCTCGTGTTCGACGAGCGGCCGCGGCTGGCCGAAGGGCAGGTCGAAGCCGCCGATCCAGGGCCGGTCGTCGCGGAGAAAGGCCTCGAACGCCGACAGCGATTCGAGAGCGAGCACCTCGTCGAGGCGGTAGACGGGGCGGTTCCCGGCCGACAGGCGGCCCACGGCCACGGTGATCGGTTTTCTCGGACAGGGTGCCGATGTGAAGTCGACCCCGATCACGAGGCGGGCGCCGCGGCCGGTCACGTGGCCGCCATCGCCGTGCGCAGAGTGGCGTCGATGGCGGCCAGGAAGGCCTGCGTGGTCAGGTGCGGCTGGGAGGGGCCGACGAGGATCGCGAGGTCCTTCGTCATCTTCCCCTGCTCGACGGTCTCGATGCAGACCTTCTCGAGCGTCTCCGCGAAGCGGGTCACGGCCGGCGTGCCGTCGAGCTTGCCGCGGTGCGCGAGGCCGCGGGTCCAGGCAAAGATCGAGGCGATGGGGTTCGTGCTCGTCGGCTTGCCCTGCTGGTGCTGGCGGTAGTGCCGCGTGACCGTGCCGTGGGCCGCCTCGGCCTCGACCGTCTTCCCGTCGGGGGTCATGAGCACGCTGGTCATCAGGCCCAGCGACCCGAAGCCCTGGGCCACGATGTCGCTCTGCACGTCGCCGTCGTAGTTCTTGCAGGCCCACACGTAGCCCCCCTCCCACTTGAGCGCCGAGGCCACCATGTCGTCGATCAGGCGGTGCTCGTACACGAGCCCCTGCGCGGTGAACTCCGCCTTGAATTCGGCGTCGAAGACCTCCTGGAAGATGTCCTTGAAGCGGCCGTCGTAAGCCTTGAGGATCGTGTTCTTCGTGGAGAGGTAGACCGGGTAGCCCCGCGCCAGGCCGTAGCGGAAACTCGCCCGGGCGAAATCGCGGATCGAGTCGTCGAGGTTGTACATCGCCAGGGCCACGCCCGGCCCGGGAAACTCGAACACCCTGAACTCCAGCGGCTTCGAGCCGTCGGCGGGCGTGAAGGTGAGCGTGAGCGTGCCCTTGCCGGGGATCTTCGTGTCGGTCGCGCGGTACTGGTCGCCGAAGGCGTGGCGGCCCACGACGATCGGCTTCGTCCAGCCCGGCACGAGCCGGGGGATGTTCTTGATGATGATCGGTTCGCGGAAGATCACGCCGCCGAGGATGTTCCTGATCGTGCCGTTGGGGCTCTTCCACATCTGCCTGAGGCCGAACTCCTTGACGCGGGCCTCGTCGGGCGTGATCGTGGCACACTTCACCCCCACGCCGCACTGCTTGATCGCCTCGGCCGCGTCGACCGTCACCTTGTCGCCAGTGGCGTCGCGGTTCTGGATCGAGAGGTCGAAGGAGCGGATGTCGACGTCGAGGTAGGGAAGGATCAACTGGTCCTTGATGAACTGCCAGATGATCC
>RGVT01000144.1 GCA_010027105.1 Planctomycetia bacterium | reverse complement strand
TCGGCTGCGTGAGCCGCAACCGCGAGGGGAAGGAGCTGGCCGACATCGGCCAGCTCGTCGAGGCCGGCGCCGTGGCGTTCAGCGACGACGGGGCCCCGGTCTACGACGCCGAGCTGATGCGCAGGGCCCTCGAATACTGTCGGATGTTCGACAAGCCGATCCTGGCCCACGAGGAGGTGCTCGAGCTCTCACGCGGGGGCGTGATGCACGAGGGGCTCGTGTCGCTGGTGCTCGGGCTCACCGGCATGCCGGCCGCCGCGGAGGAGGTGATGATCGGCCGCGACGTGGCGCTCGCCGAGGTCACGGGGGGGCGGCTGCACGTGATGCACGTCTCGACGGCCGGCGGCGTGGCCCTGATCCGGGCGGCGAAGGCCCGCGGGGCCCACGTGACCGCCGAGGCCTGCCCGCACCACTTCACGCTCACCGACGAGCGGCTCCGCGGCTTCGACGCCAATTTCAAGATGAGCCCACCGCTGCGGACGGCCGACGACGTCGAGGCGATCATCGCCGGCCTGGCCGACGGCACGCTCGACTGCATCGCCACCGACCACGCGCCGCACGCCCGCGAGAAGAAGATGCTCGAGATCGACCGGGCGCCGATGGGGATCCTCGGGCTGGAGACGGCCGTGGGGCTGTGCGTGACGCGGCTCGTGAACACCGGCCGCCTCGGCTGGCCCCGGCTGGTCGAGGCGCTGAGCACCGCCCCCGCGCGGATCCTGGGGATCAACCGCGGCACGCTCCGCCCGGGCGCGATCGCCGACGTCACCCTCATCGACCCGCAGCGAACCTGGCAGGTCGACGTCGCCCGGTTCAGCTCCAAGAGCGTGAACTCGCCGTTCCACGGCTGGACGCTCGCCGGGCGGCCCGTGGCCACGATCGTCGCCGGCCGCGTGAAATACCGGCTCGACGCCCCCTGATCCATGACGCTCATCATCGACGGCTACAACCTGCTCCACGCGTCCGGCGTGTTCGGGGCGGAGCGGGGGCCGCGGGGGTTCGAGCAGTCGCGGCTGCGGCTCCTCGACCTCCTGGCCGACCTGCTCGGCCCGGAGGCGGCGAAGACGATCGTGGTGTTCGACGCGGCCAACGCCCCCGACGGGCTCCCCGGCCGGCACGTCCACCGGGCCCTGCGCGTCTGGTTCGCGCGGGAATACCCCGACGCCGATTCGCTGATCGAGGAACTGGTCGCCGACGACCACGCGCCGCAGAGCCTCGTCGTGGTCTCGGGCGACCGCCGCCTCCAGGCCGCCGCCCGCCGCCGCCGTGCGACCGCCGTCGACTGCGAAGCGTGGCTGGCCGAGATGAAGGCCCGCTCTCGGCCCCGCGACGACCTCGACGCCAAGCCCGCCGACCCCGGTCCGCACGATGTCGAAGCCTGGAAGCGTTACTTCGGGCTGTGATGGAAGGACGGGATGGGTGACAGGCTGAAGCGGGGTGGGTGACAGGCTGAAGCCTGTCCTACGCTGACAGGCTGAAGCCTGTCCTACGTTTTCGCCCAGCGGGCGAGTTTGCGGTCGAGCGTGGAGCGCTCGATGCCGAGCATCGTGGCGGCCTTCGTCTTGTTGCCGCCGACGGCCTCGAGCGTCGCCTGCACGTGCCGCCGCTCGAGCTCGTCGAGCGTGAGGGGCGTGAAGGGGGCGGGGCGATCACCGGTCTTGCGGCCGGTCTCGCCCGCCGAGGAGAGCTGGCTCAAGGCCAGGTCATGGATGTCGATCAGGTCGCCGCCCGAGAGCACGACGGCCCGCTCGACGACGTTGCGCAGCTCGCGGATGTTGCCGGGCCAGTGGTAGGTCGCGAGGGCGTGCAGGGCCGCCGGGGTGAAGTCGCGGACCCGCCGGCCGGCCTCGGCGGCGAACCGCCGCAGGTAGTGGCGGGCGAGCGGCTCGATGTCCTCCGGCCGCTTCCGCAGCGGCGGCACGAGGATCTCCACCACCTTGAGGCGGAAGTAGAGGTCGCGGCGGAACTCGCCGGCCACGACGGCCTGCTCGAGGTCGCGGTTCGTGGCCGCGACCACGCGGACGTCGACCTGCACCCGGTGGCTGCCGCCGACCCGCTCGAAGGGATGCCCCTCGAGCACGCGCAGGAACTTGGCCTGGATGGCCGGGCTCATCTCGCCGATCTCGTCGAGCATCAGCGTGCCCTTGTGGGCCGTCTCGAACTTGCCCGCCTTGCGCTCCGTGGCGCCGGTGAAGGCCCCCTTCTCGTGCCCGAAGAGCTCGCTCTCGAGCAACGTCTCGGAGAGGGCGGCGCAGTTCATGCACACGAAGGGACCGTTCCTGCGGTCGCTCGCCTCGTGGATCGCCCGGGCCACGAGCTCCTTGCCGGCGCCGCTCTCACCGCGCACGAGCACCGTGGCCTTCGTGGCGGCGACGCGGGCGATCTGCCCCTTGATCGCCTCGAGCACGGGGCTGGCCCCCACCATCCGCGACTCCTCGGCGAGGCGGCGCTTGAGCCGCTCGTTCTCGTCGGCCGTGCTGACCAGGCGACTGGAGAGGATCTCGCGGGCGGAGAGGTTTTCGATCGCGACGCCCACCGCGTCGCCCACGGCCATCACGAACTCGAGGTCGTCGGGCGTGGCATCCCGGCCGGAGGCGGGCATCTCGACGTGCACCGCGCCGACGGGGCGGCCCCCGGCGCGGATCGGCGCGGAGAGGCTCGTCGCGTCGACGGCGTGCCGGGCGTCGCAGGCGAGCACGGCCTCGTCGGTGCGCAGGACCTCCGCGATCACGCCCCCGAGCAGGCCGGAGGCGTCGGGCCAGTCCGCCGGCGTCGTGGCCACCGGCTCGAGCCTGGCCGCCGCGGCCGGCTGGCCTCCGGCGATCCCCGCGGGGAGGAAGACGGCGCCGTGGGCCGCCCCGACCCCCTGCACGGCGGCATCGAGCGACAGCCGCGCGACGGTGTGGGCGTCGGCCGCCTTGCCGAGGGCGAAGGCGAGGCGGCAGAGGTCGGCCATGGCCCGGCCGACGTGCGGCACGAGTTCCCGCTTTTCACCGGCGGCGTCGAGCAGACGGCTATGGGTGCGGCGGTGGGTGATCTTCGCCGCCAACGGCTCCGGCGCCACGGCGGTGGCCGACGAGGTGTCGCGCAACTGGCCCGAACCGCGGAGCGTCGAGGGGGGATCGCCGTGGCAGAAGACGAACTCCAGCCGTCCGATCGAGAACATGTCGCCGGGTGCGAGGAGCCGCTCCACCTCGAGCTGGTCCTCGCCCAGGAACGTGCCGTTGCGGCTGGCCAGGTCGCGGATCGCCCAGCCCGCGGGCGAGGGCACGATCTCGGCGTGGAGCCGGCTCGCCTGCTCGTCGTGGATCACCACGTGGTTCGTGGGTGCGCGGCCGAGCGTCAGTCGCTGGCCGGCGACGAGGCGGGTCGCCGATTCGCGGCCGAGCGGGTCGCGGATCAGCAGGTAGGAAGGGGCGGTCACGCGGGCGGAATCCTCGGAAGGGACGAATGCATCATGCACCAGCGCGGGGCGTTTGGGGAGGGAGGCGGAAAACCCATTTTTTCGAGTCGGAAACGGGTTTGCCGCGGACCCGGGCCTGCCACTACCATCCCGACAGTCCACGTTTGCCCCGTGCCTCCCGATCCGTCGAGCCCCGCGAGGACCGCCATGACGACCACGCTTCACGCCCGCCGCGGCAACGCAGCCCGCAGGCGGTCGGCCGCCACCACCGCCTGCGCGGTGCTCGTGGCGGCGTGCCTGACCGCACCCGCGGCGGCGCAGATGGGCTTCGGCTTCGGCGGCCAGGCCGTCGGCGGCATCTCGGTCGACGCGCACGGCATCGTGCGCAACCTCGAGCCCGAGGCCTCCCGTGAGCTCGCCGAGAAGCGGCGCGAACTACTCGCCCGGCCGGAGCGGCCCGACGGCCGTCCCGCCGCGCTGAGAAAGGTCTCGCTCGGGCGTCTCTGCGCGGCGGTCGACGCCTGCGCCGCGAAGGGGGAGCCGTTGCCGCCCGACGTCCTGCTGCTCGGAGGGCTCGAGCGGATCACGCACGTGTTCGTCGATCCCAACGGGCACGACATCGTCCTCGCCGGCCCGGCCGACACCGCCGCGGTCGACGCCTCCGGCACCGTGGTGGCCGCAGCGAGCGGCCGGCCGCTCCTGCACCTCGAAGACCTCGTCGTCGCCCTGCGGGCGATCGACGGGGCGCGGTCCGCCGGCGTGCAGTGCTCGATCGATCCGTCGCCCGAGGGCGTGGCGAAGCTGCAACGCTACCTCGCCGGCCTGAAGACGATGGGCGCCAATCCGGAGGCCACGCTCCGCACGATGGAGAGCGTGCTCGGGCCGCAGCGGGTGACCATCGCCGGCGTGCCGGCGGAGAGCCGGATCGCCCGCGTGCTCGTCGCCGCCGACTACCGCATGAAGCGGATCGGCATGGGGCTCGAGCCGGCGGGAATCGAGGGCCTGCCGAGCTACCTGGCGATGGTGCCGGCGGGATCGACCAGCGGCGCGATGCTGCCGCGGTTCTGGCTCGAGGCCGACTACGACCCGCTCGCGCGCGATCCCGACGAGCTCGCCTGGGAGATCGGCGCGCGGCGGATGAAATGCCTCACCGAGAGCGACCTCGCCACCCGCGACGGCCCCGCCCGGGGGAAGGCCGCCGCCGACAAGATCGCCGGGGCGTGGTGCGCGCTGATGACTGAGCACTACGCCGACCTGGCCCGCCGCCAGCCCGTGTTCGCCGAACTGGTCAACTGCGTCGACCTCGCCGTCGTCGCCGCCCTGATCCGGGGCCGGCAGCTCGACAGGCGGGCGGGCCTCGATCTCGCCCCGCTCACCGACGCGACGCGGCTCGCGGTGCCCGCCTACGACGCCCCGGCCACGCTCTCGACGGTGGCCACGGGCTTCAAGAAGGGAAGCCGCTGGATCGTGAGCGCCTCGGGGGGCGTGCAGTTCCAGCCCTGGGCGTTCGCCACGAACACGACCGAGTCGGCCGGGTCAGCGGCCACGAGGGCCGCTGCGCTGGCCGGCCGGCCCGTCGAGGGCTGGCGCTGGGACTGATGCCGGCACGGCCCAGCCGATGCGCCCGAGCGGGCCGGCGGCCGCCGGAAAGTATCCGTCCACCCAGCCGCTCTCAACGAGTGCGCCGAGCGGATCGTCGGCGCACGGGAAGGGGGGCGGCGCCCGTTTGCCGAGCAGCAGGTCTCCCCCCGTGACCGCCGCCACGTGGGCCGCGATCGAATCGCTCGTCACGTGCCACCCCGCCGGCAGATGCCGGCCCTGCTCGGAGGCGGCGAGCCAGCGGGGCACGTCGAGCACCGCGGCCGACGTGCAGGGGCACTCGCCGGCGAGCGGCAGCGACAGCCGCGCCGACACGAGCCGCGCGGTCGTGCCCATCAATCCGATCGCGAGGTCGTGCATCGTGCCGGAGTCCGCCGGAGCCGCCGCGTCGATCGTCCGCAGGCCGTCGACGACCGCCCCCCCGCCCACCACGACGATGACGGGCCGCCCGGCGGCACGGCCGCGGATGAGCCCGGCGACGAGCCGCGGCCAGTCCGGCATCCCGAGCAGGCTGCCCCCGAGTTTCAGCACCTCGTGGCCCGCGGCGGTCCCCGTGGAACGCAGCGTGCCGAGCGTCCATCCGGGGATCATCGCAGCACCCCCAGTTCGACGAGCGCGACGGCGTGGGCGCAGGCGGCCCGCGACACCGCGGGCCCGACCCGCTCGGCGAGCGGGATCATCGCGCAGCGTGCGCCGAGGAGGGCGCACGCCCGCCGGGCGAGGCAACCGCCGTGGCCCGCCAGCACGACGCACTCGGGCCGCCAGCCGAGAGCCCGCATGACGCGGGCGAGCGCCCGCGCCACCGTGCGGGCCTGCGCCCGGGCGCACCACTCCGCGGCGGCCTCGGCGTCGGTCGGGGAGAATGCGCCCGGGTCGGCGAGCAGCATCCGCGCCAGCCGCACCCGGGCGGCGGCCCGCGTGGCCGGCCGGCCGTCGGCCGTGTCGCACGCCGCGGCGTCCTCCTCCAGGCCGCCGAGCAGGAGCCACACGTCGCGCGAGTCGGCGTAGCGTTCGGCGGCGATCGGCCGCCGTCCAGGCCCGGCGCTCGGCCACGGGAGCGATCGCACGATCACCGCCACGGGCGTCCGCTCGATGCCGGTGTAGACGAGCTCACCCGTCGCCATCCGGCCGACGTCGTCGCGGGCCAGGGGAGCGGGCACGCCGTCAGCGACGGGCACGACGTCGGTGGTCGTCGAGCCGACGTCGATCACGAGCGCCCGATTCGCGGTCGCATGGGCAGACGCGAGCCGGGCCAGCGCGTGCCAGTTCGCCGCGGCGGCCTCGAGCGGCCGGGCCCGCGCCGCGGCCGGAGGCACGATCGTGCCGTCGACGAGGTAGAGTCCGAGATCGGCCTCGGGGGAGAGTGGCGACGCGGCCGTCGCCAGCGCGTCGACGATGAAAGACACGCCCTCTTCGCGCGATGCAAAACAGTCGGCGATCTCCCCCGTCATCGTGGCCACGATCCGCCGCGGTCGGCGCAGGCTCGCGATCCGCGCGAGGGCGGCGGCGAGGTCGCCCGGCCGCCGCCAGAGTGGAAACGGCTCGGAGTGGGCCCAGCCCAGCCCGTCGGCGGCCTTGATGTTGGCACCGCCGACATCGAACGCGAGCACGTCGGATCGCCCGTCACGCTGCTCCATCACGCACCGAAGTGGTGTCCGCCAGGTCGATCATCGTCCGCACGAGGCTGCGCGGGCTGGATGCCGCGAGCCGGACGAACGAGGTCGTGAGGCGGGGGTTCACCTCGAGCACCCGGTCGGCCCGGCCATCGTCGCGTTCCCCGAGGATCATGTCGACTCCCACCCACCCGAGGCTCGGCCCCGGCCCGGCAGCCCGCATGACCGCCAGCACCGACCGCCGGGCCGGGGCCGAGC
>RGVT01000143.1 GCA_010027105.1 Planctomycetia bacterium | reverse complement strand
CGACGCGGTCGTGCTCACGCCCTGCGGGTTCACGCTCGACCGCGTCGTCGCCGAGGCCGAAGCGCCGGCCATCCGCAACCGCCTCGCGATGCTGCGGGCCTGGCGGGAGGGCCGCGTCCACGCGGTCGACGGCCATCATCTCTTCAACCGCCCCGGCCCCCGGCTCGTCGACTCGCTCGAGGTGCTCGCGGAACTGCTGCACCCCGGGATGTTCTCGTTCGCGGCGACGAAGCGGCTGGCGGCGGCGAGCGCTCGTTGGCCGCGGTCGCCGTGACCGCTTGACAATCACTGTACCTGCGTATATGACATGATCGCGATGTCGACCACGGCCCCCACACTCCGGTTCACGATCGAGCAGTACGACCGCATGATCGAGGCGGGCGTCTTTGCCGGGCACCCCGGGCCGGACGAGCCTTTCACCGAGCCGCCGCGGGTCGAACTGATCGAGGGAGAAATCGTCGTGATGAGCCCGATCGGATCGCGGCACGAGGAGGTCGTCGACCGGCTGGCCGCGTGGAGTTTTCGCGTCGCCTCGAACAACCTCGCCCGCGTCCGCATCCAGCACTCGCTGGGCATTCCCGGCCGGGGGAGCGTGCCGCAGCCCGACGTCGCGTGGGTCCGGCCGCGCGATTACGCCGCCGCACGGCCCGAGGCGGCCAACGCCCTGCTCGTGATCGAGGTGGCCGACACCAGCCTGCACCACGATCTCCACGAGAAGGCGGCGATCTACGCCGCAGGCGGCGTGCCCGACTACTGGGTCGTGGACGTGACCGCCGAAATCGTGCACGTGCTGCGGTGCCCGGGGGCGGCGGGATACGCCGAGCGGGCGGCCCTCGGCCGCGGGGAACGCATCGCGCCGCTGGCGCGGCCGGAGGCGAGCCTCGCGGTGGAGGATCTTTTTGGGCGGGGCGTGGGGGGGTGCGTGACAGGCTGAAGCCTGTCGTACGTTTCGTGACAGGCTTAAGCCTGTCCTACGTTGCGTGACAGGCTGAAGCCTGTCCTACGTTACTGCAGATCGGCGGGCTTGAGGCCCTTCTTGTGGCCGCCGGATTTGAATGGCGTCGGCTCGTACGTGCCGACGAGATCGACGTTCGACTCGGGCGGAATCCTGTCCTCGAGGCCGAGCGCCCAATAGCAGCCGTTCACGAGCAGGCGCCGCGTGCCCGCTACGGCGAGGTCTGTCGACGAGCCCATCGTCGTCGTGAACACGCGGCCCGTTGGCCCCCCGTCGATGGAATAGGTCTTCGTCCACGCGATCGGCATCATCGGCTCGTTCTTCTTGGCGTCGGCCCCCTCAACGACGGGTGCATCGGGCGTCATCCCCTCGAGCACCTGCCCGAGGACGAGCGGCCTCGAGTCGCCCGGCAAGGGGAGCCGCACGCCGTAGACGTCGGTCGGCCCCCAGATGTCGCCGTCCTTGATGCCGCGCACGATCGGGTCGGCCTTGGCCTCGGGCACGACGAGGCCGCGGGTGCTCTCGTGGCCGTGATGGCCGTGGTGGCTGATCCACGTCTCGCCGAGCACCTGCCGCCCGAAGCCCTCCATGAAATCCTCCCCCTTGTAGTTCCAGCCGTAGCGGGCGAAGGGCGATTCCTTCGGCAGGGCGAAGGCGTGGGTGGCCGTCCGCAGCCCGACCACCGGTTTTCCTCTCTTGAGGAACTCGTCGATCTCCTTCATCTGCGCGTCGGGGAGATTGCGGAACCGCGTGGCGATCACCATCAGATCGGCCGTGCGCAGGGCTTCGAGACCCGGAATGTTCTTCTGGTTCATCGGGTTGATCTCGCCCGTCGCGGGATCGACCGCGTAGAGCACGGTGCAGGTGAAGCCGTGGTGCTTGGCGAGGATCTTCGCGAGCTGCGTGAGCCCCTCCTCGCTGCGGTATTCCTCGTCACCGCTCACGAGCACGATGTGCTTGCCTTTGCCGGGGCCTTCGCCCCCCTCGATCACGAGCCAGGGGTCGGCGGCGGGTGCCGGTGCGACGGCCAGCAGGGACAGCACGGCGGCAAGCAGCGGGGAAAAACGCATGGCAGGCTCCTGAGGGAGAACTCGCTGGGGTGTGGCAGTGTACCGGGGGGAACGCCCGTGACGGCGGCGTCATTTCGGGAGCTTGGCCCGGATCGCGTCGGCGGCCGCCTTGGCCTCGGCTTCGAGGCCGGGGAGCTTCGTCGCCTCCTCGGCCACCGCGAGCGTCGCCGCGCTCGGGTAGCGGGGCAGGATTTCGAGCACGGTCTTGCGGTCGGAGGGATCCTTCGCCGCCGCAAGCGCCTGCCGGCACATCTCGGCCCGCTCGGCGTCGGCCAGCGCGAACTGCCGCGCGATGCGGATGTAGCCGCGCAGGGCACGGGTCTGATACTTCTCGCCGATCGGCGCCGCGGCCAGCTCGAGCAGCACCGGCGCCGCATCGGCCGTCATCCACTTGCCAAGCAGGCGGGTCGCGGCGTCGGCGAGCGCCTCGTCGCCCGACAGCGCCGCCGCCTTCACGGTGGCGAGCGCCTGCGAGCCGCCCACCTCTCCCACGATGTCGAGCAGTTTGATTTTCGTCTCGCCCGTGGCGGCGGCGACAGCGGCGGCAAGCTTCGCGGCGCAGGCATCGCGGTCGGGCATGCGGATAGAGGCCGTCTGGAGCGACTTCTGCGCCGCCTCGGCTTCGACGGCATCCCCTGGCTTCTGCAGGATGTCGACGAGCACCTCGAGGTTGGCGAGATCCACGACGTTGCCGAGGGCCTCGAGCGCTGCCGCCCGCGTGGGCGGGTCGGCGCTCGCGACCAGGGACTTGAGCTGCGCGACGGCCGGGATCCTCCGAGCCCCGATCACCTGGGCGAGGAGCGGCAGGAGCTTCGCGTCGGCCCCCGAAAGCCGGCTGATCACCACGCGATCGACCGCCTCCCCGGGCAGAGCCGCGAGCGCACCCCGGGCCGCTTCCATCACGGCCGGATCGGCGGCGATCGCCAGGAGCGGATCGACCGCCGACGCGTCGGCGATCCGGCCCGTGGCCGCGAGCGCCGCGAGGCGCACCGCCTGCGGGCCGCGTGCGGCCCACGCGAGCACCGTCGCCTGCAGGCCAGGGCCCGCGCCGCCGGCGGCATTGCGGTCGGCGAGCACGTTCACGAGGAGCGCCGCTCGTTCCACGTTCGGCGTGGCCGCCATCCGGTCCACCTCCTCGGCGAGCGCGAGATCGACCGGCCCGGCCTGCGGGCCGTCGAGCAGTTCGCGGGCGGTGAACAGGCCGATGTTCGCCATGCGCCGCGACGGCGACCGGAGCGTCTCGAGCAACAGCGGAATTCCATCCTGGCCGCGGGCCAGGATCAGGCCCCGGGTGGCTTCCGCGAGCCGCTGCTCCGAGACCTGCGCCGCACGGACGTTGTCATAGAGCGCCGCGGCCTCGGGCGCCCTGCCGGCGGCCACCAGCCGCTCGGCACACACGACGAGCGCCTGGGCGACGTCGTCGATCCGCGCTCCCGGCGAAGAGAGCGCCTTGGAGAGGATCGCCCCGGCCTCCGGCGTGCCGATCTTGCCCAGGGCCGCGGCGGCTGCGGCCGCCACCTCGGCGTCGGCGTCGCCGAGCCGGCCGGCGAGGAGCGCGGTCGCCGCCGCGTCGCGGCGCACGCCGATCGAGTTGAGCACGCCCACGAGGAGCCGCCCCGAGAGCGACGCCGCGGCCGTGCGCAGGGCCGCGTCGGCCTCGGGGCCGGGAATCGCCTCGAGCGGGATCCGGGCCCACGAGGCGAGCCGCTCGTTCGCGAGGAGTGTGGCGAGGTCGCCGACGGCGGCTGCCGAGCCCTTGACCGCGAGTTTCTTGCAGGCGAGCGCCTTGTCGGCCTCGGCCGCGTCGGACCGCAGCACGGCGAGCAGGTCGGCCTCGGGAGGCAGCGGCTCCGCCGCCCGTGCCTGCCCGGCCGCGAGGCCGATCGCCACCGTCAGCAGGATCGTGCGTCGCATCGACATGCGTGGATAGTCTCCGCTCATATCCGCCACGGCTCCCGGAGTGCCTCCGACCGCAATCGATTCGCCTCGTCGTCGCCCACGAACATGTTCGTGGCGTTGTCGAACTTCACGGTACGGCCGAGGAACAGCGCGATGTTGGCCGCATGGCAGGCGATGTGGGCGTTGCAGGCCGCGTCGGCGTTGCCCTTCGGCTTGCCGCGGGTCTTCACGCAGTCGAGGAAGTCGCGCACGTGGAACGTGGCGGGGTAGCCGCCGATCTCCTCGACCTTGCGGCCCGCGAGCAGTTCCGGCGAACTGAGCACGAGCTTGCCGGAGTCGCCGGCCTCCACCCAGCCGGTCTCCCCCTCGAACCGCACGGGGCAGGAGCCGAGCGGGATCCAGTCCTTCTCGCGGAAGACGAGCTCGGCGCCGTCGGAGTAGCGGCACACGATCCGGCCGTCCTTGGGCGGCTGGTATTCGACGGGCGGCGGGCGGTCGTCCACCGCCCACTGGCAGAGGTCGACGCAGTGCGACCCCCACTCGAGCACGCCGCCCCCCACGAGGCCGCCCCCCTTCTCGAAATTGAAGCCGTCCTTGAGCGTGGCCGCGTTGAACGGCCGCCAGGCCGCCGGCCCGAGGTACATCTCCCAGTCGTCGACGGCCTGGTCGGGCGGCGTTTCAGCTGGCAGCCAGCCGCTCATGACCGCCGTCATGCCGCGCGGATGGGCGTAGACCGTCTTGATCTTTCCCAGCCGGCCGGTGCGGGCGAGCTCGCAGGCGAACGCGTAGTGCGGGAGATTGCGCCGCTGCGTGCCGGCCTGGAACACGGTGCCGCAGCGCCGCATCGTGTCGCGGTGGACGAGCGTCTCGGCGATGTTCTTCGTACAGGGCTTCTCGCAGTAGATGTCCTTGCCCGCCCTGGCGGCGAGCATCGCCGCCGTGCCGTGCCAGTTGGGGCCGGTGGCGATCAGGACCGCGTCGATGTCCTTGCGGTCGAGCACCTCGCGGAAGTCGCGGTGCATCGTGCAGGCCTCGGTGCCGTACTTCGTGTCGGCGATCTTCTTGACGGCCTCGCGCCGGGCCTGCTTCACGTCGGCGACGGCCGTGAAGATCACGTCGGGCTGCTCGAGGAAGCAGCCGAGGTCGTAGGTGCCACGATTGCCGATGCCGATGCCGCCGACGACGATCCGCTCGCTCGGGGCCACCGCGCCGTCGAGGCCGAGGGCCGACGACGGGATGATCGTGGGGGCCGCGACGGCCGCCCCCGCCGAGAGCCCGGCCCCGAGCACCCGCCGCCTGGAAAGAGCCGCTCGCACGCTCGCCATGTCACGTCTCCTCGAAGTCCGGTCGTACTTCCGCCCCGCGCATCGGCCAGCCGCAACGGCGGCCTCCATCATACCCGCCGCTCGACCTGCGTGCTCCGCAGGTGGATCGTCTTCCGCTCGAGGTCGTGGTGGGCCTCGACGAACCGCACCGTGCCGCTCCGCGCTCGCATCACCACCGAGTGCGTGGTGGCGACCGTGCCGCGCACCTCGACGCCCTCGAGCAGCGGGCCGGTGCTGATGCCGGTCGCCGTGAACAGCACGTGCTCGCCGCCGGCGAGGTCGCGCGAGGAGAACTGTCTCGCGAGCCGGTCGCCCCAGCCGCGCGCGACGAGCTCCCGCCGCTCCGCCTCGTCCCGCGGCCAGATCCTCGCCCGCATCCCGCCGCCCAGGCAGCGCAGGCCAGCAGCCGAGAGGACGGCCTCGGGAGCGCCCCCGATGCCGATGTAGAGGTCGATCGAGCTCGTGCGCAAGGCCGGCGCGAGCGCCGCGGCGATGTCGCCGTCCTGGATCAGCCGCAGGGCTGCCCCCTTCCGGCGCACCTCCTCGATGAGCCCCTCGTTCCGCGGCCGGTCGAGAATCGACACGACCACGTCGCGCACCCCCTTGCCGAGGACCCGCGCCGTGACGTCGATCACCTCGCCCACCGGCGCGTCGATGTCGATCGGCAGCTTCGGGTCCGCCACCCAGGCCTTCCGCACCTCGAGCGGGTAGGCGAGCTTCTGCATGTAGAAGGCCGGCACGTCGAGCAGCGAGGGCTCGCCGTCGGTGACGAGGCCTGCGGCGATGCAGGAGAGCGAGTTCGGCATGCCCTTGGCGACGTTCGTCGTGCCGTCGATCGGGTCAAGGGCGATCTCGAAGCGGGGCGCGCCCTCGCGCCACGTGCCCACCTTCTCCCCCTTGAAGAGCCCCGGCGCCTCGTCCTTGATCCCCTCGCCGATCGCGATCTCGCCGCACATCTCGATGAGGTCGAACATCCCGCGGATCGCGTCGCACGCGGCGGCGTCGGCGAGCTCCTTGTTTCCCTTGCCGAGCCATTGGAGCGTGTTGAGCGCGGCGATCTCCGTCGCCCGGAGGAAGTCGAACTCGACCTGCCGCTCGATGTCTGGTTGGTGCGTCATGGGACGCACGATACGCTCCGCGGCGGAACGCATGAAACCTCGCTTTCGGTGAAGCCCGCGGTCATTCCGGCGACCGGTTTCCACCAGGCGGCCGCGGCCGCGGTGGCACCGGCCGCGTCGCGAGGGTAGGGTCGAATGACGCCCATGGCCGACTTCCCGCGCTTTCCGAACCAGCCGCAGTTTCCACGCCTGCCCGCCGGCGGCGGCATCCCGCTGCCCGTCGTGCTCACGGCGGCCCTCGCCGTGCTGCTCCTCGCCGGCCTCGCCCGCGGCGTCTACACCGTGGGCCCCGAGAGCGTGGGCGTGGTGCAGCGGTTCGGCCGGTTCATCGGCACGGCCGGCCCGGGGCTGCGGTTCAAGCTCCCCTTCGGCATCGACACCGTCACGATCCTGCCGGTGAAGCGGCAGCTCAAGATGGAGTTCGGCTTCGGCTCGTCCGGCGTGACCAACCCCGACCAGGTGTCGCAGGAGCAGGAGCGGGAGCGGGACATGGTGACGGGCGACTTGAACGCCGCCCACGTGGAGTGGGTGGTGCAGTACGAGATCGCCG
>RGVT01000142.1 GCA_010027105.1 Planctomycetia bacterium | reverse complement strand
ATCGACCTTCGGCAGCGGGGCGACGACTCATCCGCCTGACCGCGGCAGTCTAGCGGGCGGCGGAAAAAAGTCACCCCACGCGCGCAGGCCGGCCGGATGGATCGCCCGGCAGCGGCGTCAGCGCAGCCGGCTCTCGCCCGGCGCTCGGGCCGTGGCGGTGGGCGGCTGGTCGTCGAACACCGTCCAGACCGGCGTCCGTTCCTTGAGTTTGGCCATGTAGTCGTCGATCTCGCGCTTCCGCCGCTCGTCCCCGAGCGACTGCCGGATGCCGACCTGGGCCTCGAGGAAGGGCGTGCGGCCCGCCTCGGTCCGCTCCGTCACGCGGACGATGTGCAACGCCTGGCCGTCTTCGAGGATCGCGCTCAACTGCCCGACGGGCAGCGTGAACACCGCCTCGTCGAGCACGTTCGAGGCCAGGCTCCCCTTCGTCGTCCAGTCGTAGGCGCCGCCGCCCGACGCGGTCGGCCCCTCGGAGCGGGCCTTCGCCACGTCGGCGAAGGGCTTGCCCTCGAGCACGTCATTGCCCATCGCGGCGAGCTTGTTCCAGGCGGCCTGGCGCGGCTGCGTGGGCGTGATCCGCGCCGTCAGCTGCTCGAACTTCGCCTTCGCGGGATAGTCGTAGTCGGAGAGGTGGTTTTCGTACCACGCGATCATGTCGGCGTGCGGGATTTCCTTGTCGCCGGCCACCTTCTGCTGGACCCACTGCTGGGCGAGGGCCCGCTCGAAGAACATTTTCCGCACCCGGTCGAGCGACTGCCCCCGCGACCGTAGGAGCTGCTCGTATTCCGACGCGTTCGTCACCCCGGCGTCCTTGATCATCTTCGGAAGCTGCTGCTCGTCGAACGCGTGGTTCACCTTCTTCTCGATCTCCGGCAGCCGCTCCTCGGGAATCGTGCGGCAGGCGTCGACGTAGACGATCAGCGATTCCACGTGCTGCGGCAGCACCTGCCTGCAGATCTGGAGCTTCAGCTCGCGGACCTGCTCCGGCTTGAGGCCGGGCGACACCTTCGCCAGCCAGGCGAGCGCGCTCGGCGTGAGCAGGTCGCCCTCGAGCACCACCTCGGGGCCGACGCGCGCCACGACCAGCGCCGTCTCGAGCGAACGGGCCTCGGGCCCGGCGTTCGGGGGCGCGGCGGCGGCTCCCGCTACGGGCTCCTGGTGGTCGGCCCGCACCACGCCCTCGTGGGCGGCGTCCACGTCGGGGCCGAAGTCGATCGGCACGATCGGCGCGTCGGGATCGGGGCGGATGCTCGAGAGGACGTGGTTGTCGCTCTTCTTGCCGTCGGGCCTGCGGCCCGGCCAGCCGTCGGGCCGCGAGATGGCCTTCGGCATGTGGGGCACCATCCGCTGGGGGATGATCGAGTTGCTGCCGCCCGGCTGGCCGACGGTGATCGGCCCCTGCGTCGCGTTCGCCGCCCCCTCGTCGAACTGCTGGGCGATCCGCTGCGCGGCGGCGGGCCGCGCCGCGAGCGCGACGGCGAGCCAGAGCAGGGCCCGGGCGACCGCCACGGGGTGCTTCAGGTTACGGCGGCTCTCGCCCGGCTGGTGCATGCACGGCGGCTCTCGAGGGGCGGGAACTATAGGACTCCCCGGAGCCGGGTCGCAAGACCGCCCGCAGGGCCCCACACTGCGGCCCACGCCCCTCCCGAAATCAGACCGTTTCGCCGACCCGGGCCCGCACACGCCTCCGACGTCGCTGCGATCCCACCCCCGCCAGGCCGGCAATTCCCGCGGCCGCAAGCAACAGGCTCGACGGTTCGGGAACCGCCGCCACCATCCCCAATTCCCACGTGACGGCGTTCGCCCCAGCGGTGGGCAAGAGAGCAAAGTCAGGGCTGAAGTTCGACCAGCGATCGTTGAAAGGAGACAGGTATCCCTGCATGCCGGAAAGGTTGGCCAACGTCGCCCAGTACGGATCGTAGAACTGCTGACCCGCGCCCCACGCCTTGTCGAACAGAACCTGCGTCGATTGCTCCCGGGTCAGCGTGTTGAACCATCGCATAGTGCCACCGGGATCCGCGATAAGCGTACCGGCAGATGGGTCGGCCCACATGCCGCTCATGTACGTCCCGCTGCCCAGCAGGCCGGTCGCCATGCTCGCGCTGATCGAGGCGAGGAAGGTCGTATTGATGCCCACTTGCGAGCCGCCGGGGCTGAAGTCACCGGTTCCCACTACTACCGGCCCGCTCGCAAAGTCTCCATTGATAAGGCTTGCGCCCGTCGCGATGGTCAGGTCGGTCCAGTTGCCATTGATGGTGTTGGTGGTGCCCGATTGCCCCGATGCGCCACATGGCAGCGAGGCGCCGTTCGCGGCGATCGTGAGCGTGCCGCCGGTCGCCGTGCCGGCGCTCGGCGAAGCCTGCCAGTTGTTCGCCGCACTGGGAGCCGTGTTGACGCGGATGTCGTGAACCTGGATGCCGTACGCCTGGTCCGAGCCGGTGATGCTGACGTAGCCCGAGTAACCACCGTTGCCCGAGTAGTCGACGTAGTAGCCCTGGATGGTGCCAGACGACACCACCGTCTTCGGCGTGTGGGCCTGCAGATACCCCAGGTAGTCGTTGAAGCTCGGGATGTACTGATACGCCGTCAAGTTGCCGTTGGTGTCCGCCGCCGAGATCCAGTACTTCGATGAGCCGATGGGGCGCACGGCGGCAGGAGTCGCGTCGACCGTCGACACCGGGCTCCAGCCCACGCCGTTGTTCGCGGATGCCGACGGATAGTTGGGATTCGAGGTGCCGCTCGGGCCGACCGGCGCGGGAAGCGCGGCGGTCAAGGCCGACACCACCGTGGCCGCCTGGGTCCCCGCAGGAAATCCGGCGGACGAGGTTCCGCTCGAGTTCACGACACGCAGCATCGTGGGAAACGAAAAGCTATCCTCATAGGAGACGTCGACGTTGTCGTAACTGTTTCCGTTGACGGTCCATTCCGCGAGCGCGTACGGGATGTTTTTCTGGAACTGCTGAGGCTGGCCCGACGTGAACGGGTTCGTGGCGCCCAGTGCAGCCCAGACCCTCGTCCCTACGGACCCGACACCGATTGAAAACGTGCCGTTCTGCACGCTGCTGAGCTGGATCGGCTGCGAAGCCACGACGGCCACCGACGAGCCGCTGGTGTTCGTGTAGGTCACCGCGGTACTGGTATTGATGAAGTACAGCCAGACCTGGTCGTCCGAATACGAGTTGCCGAAATACGAGGCGCCCGCGTTGAACTTGTTTACGACCTGCAGGCTCGTCGTGACCTGGCCGAACACGGGCTGGGCGATCAAGAAGCATGCCGCGAGCGCCAGCAGTCGAAGGATCGCGGGTCTCATCTGTGCAGGTCCGGAGAACAGTCGGTGTGAAGCATTGGTGACCGGAGTAGGAGACTACCAAGGATCTGAGCCGGTTTCCAGAAAAATGGCGATGACCTCTTCAGGGACCGGGAATACCGGACCCACGCCCTCGGTTCACGATAGTCGCAGCAGCGATCGGACACTCGTCAGGAGCTTGTCCGGATCGGAGACCGTGTCCGGGGAGAGCGGCACGACGGCGGTGTTCCGGTCCACGATCCGCACCTCGCGGCCCTTCTTTCCCGCCGCCTGCCGCAGGCGGTCGATCCGCTCGCTTTCGTGGTGGCCGATCATGATCATCCCCGCCTCGCGGCCGATCGTGTCGATGCCATGGGCCGCAGCGGCCACGCGCAGCCGCGCATAGTCAAGCAGCCGCCGGGCCTCTCCCGGCAGCGGCCCGAACCGGTCGGCGAGCTCGGCGGCGAGGTCGTCGATCTGGCTCTCCTCGGTGGCCCGCGAGAGCCGGCGGTAGACGTCGATCTTCGTGCGGAAGTCGGCGATGTAGTCGCGCGGCAGCCAGGCCTCGCCCGGGAGGTCGATGTTCACCTGCGGCGGCTCGGCCGGCGGCAGGGCCTTGAGCCCGCGCACCGCCTGCTCGAGCAGCCGGCAATAGAGCTCGTAGCCCACCGTGGCGATGTGGCCGCTCTGCTGCGTGCCGAGGAGGTTGCCCGCGCCGCGAATCTCGAGGTCGCGCATCGAAAGCGAGAAGCCCGCCCCCATGCTCGAAAACTCCTGGATCGCGCGGAGCCGGCGGGCCGCCGTGCTCGTGAGGTGCGCCGTCTCGTCGACCAGGAGATAGCAGTAGGCCCGGTGGTGCGAGCGGCCCACGCGGCCGCGCAATTGGTGCAGGTCGGCCAGGCCGTAGGTGTCGGCCTCGTCGATGAAGATCGTGTTGGCGTTCGGGATGTCGAGGCCGCTCTCGATGATCGTGGTGGCGAGCAGGATGTCGGTTCTCCCCGCCACGAAGTCGAGCATCACCTCCTCGAGCTCGCTCTCCGAGAGCCGGCCGTGGCCGATGCCGATCGTCGCCTCGGGCACGATCTGGGCGAGCCGGTGGGCCACCTGATGGATGTCGTGGATCCGGTTGTGCACGAAGAACACCTGCCCGCCCCGGGCCAGTTCCCGGTCGATCGCCGTCTTGATGAGCGGCCCGTTCCAGCGCAGCACGCGGGTCTCGACGGCGATCCGGTTGGCCGGCGGCGTCGTGAGGTTCGAGATATCGCGGATGCCGAGCATCGACATGTGGAGCGTGCGCGGGATCGGCGTGGCGGTCATGGTGAGCACGTCCACGCTCGCCCGCAGCGCCTTGAGCTTTTCCTTCACGTCCACGCCGAACCGTTGCTCCTCGTCCACGACGAGCAGCCCGAGGTTCGCGAAATGGATGTCGCTCTGGGCGAGGCGGTGGGTGCCGATCACGATGTCGACGCTCTTGCGGGCGAGGCCCTCGAGCACCTCGCGCTCTTCCTGGGCCGAGGAGAATCGCGACAATGAGCGGATCGTGAAGGGAAACTCGGAGAACCGCGCGGCGAAGCTGCGCCTGTGCTGTTCGGCGAGCACGGTCGTGGGCACGAGCACGGCCACCTGGTAGCCCGCCTCGACGGCCTTGAAGGCGGCCCGCATCGCCATCTCCGTCTTGCCGAAGCCCACGTCGCCGCAGAGCAGCCGGTCCATCGGCTTGGGGGCCTGCATGTCGGCCTTGATGGCGTCGTTGGCGGTGAGCTGGTCGGGCGTCTCGTCGAACGGAAACGACTCCTCGAACGCCCGCTGCCAGGGGGTGTCGGGGGGGAAGCCGACGCCCGGCCGCTCGGCCCGCCTGGCCTGCAGCTGGAGCATGTCGGCGGCCATGTCGGCCACCGCCTCCTGCACCGCCGCCTTCTGTTTCGCCCACAGCGTGCCCCCGATCTTGGCGAGCTTGGGGGCGAGCTTCGTGCCGCCCACGTATTTCTGCACGAGCTCGATGCACGAGGCCGGCACGTAGATCCGCGTGCCCTCGGCGAACTCGATCTCGAGGAACTCCTCGGTGCGGTCCTGCTTCTCGAGGAGCTTCAGGCCCCGGTAGCGGCCCACGCCGTGGGCCACATGCACGACGTAGTCGCCCTCGTGGAGGTCGAGGAAGGTGTCGATCGCGCGGGTGAGCCGGTGCCGCGGGGCCCGCACCGTCACGTCCTCGCGACGAAACAGCTCGGCGCTCGAGACGATCACGAGCTTCTCCGGCACGAGCCGAAAGCCCGCCGAGAGCCGGCCCCGGGCGAAGTGCAGCCGGCCCGACGCGGCGGGGGCGCTTCCCGCGAGCAGCTCGCCGAGCCGCTGCTCCTCGGCCTCGGTCGGCGCCACGACCCACACTTCCTGGTCCTTGCCGACGGTGCCGAGCTCCTCACAGACGCGATCGAGCACGCCCGTGAACCGCTCCACGCTCTCGACGGCGAGCGTGCAGGAGGCCTCGAGGCTCGAAGGCGCGATCGACGAGAGCGTCACCGATGGAAAGCGGTAGATGCGGGCGAACGTCTCCTCCGGGTCGGAGACCTCCGCCGCGTCCTTGAGCCGGTCGTACGTGCGTTTCGCCTCTTCGGCCAGTTCGCCGGGCTCGACGAGCGCCCACCACGATCCGGGCGGAAGAATGTCGGCCAGGTGCGTGCGGCGGGCGGCAGAGCCCGCGCCAAGGGCCGTGAGGTCGATCGCCTCGAGCGTTTCGACGCTCCGCTGCGAGACCGTGTCGAACGTCCGCAGCGATTCGATCTCGTCGCCGCAGAGCTCGACGCGCACGGGCCGGTCCCAATCGACCGCGAAGAGATCGACGATCCCGCCGCGGCTGGCAGGCGGCCGACGCGATCGACCGGCCCGGCTCGTTCGCCCGCCGCGGAGGGATCGTGGATCTCTTCGCCGTCGATTGGGATCGGCCCGTGCGCGTGGAACTCTTCGGCGACGAGATCGAGTCGCTGCGCACGTTCGACACCGTCTCCCAGCGGAGCGTCGACACGCTCCAGTCGATAGACCTCACGGCCCTGGGCGTGGGCGCGGCGACGCGGCGCACGCACCTGGCCGACATCCTCCCCCGGGGCTCGTGGTGGGCGCTCGTCGAGGCGGGCGAATGCGCCGAGGAGGCGAAGCGGACGTACGAACGGCTCAAGGGGGCGGCGGCCGTCTCCGATCCCGAGGAGACGTTCGCCAGGATCTACCGGTTTCCGTCGGTGACGCTCGCCTCGGTGGCGCCGTCGAGCCTCGAGGCCACGGCCACGCTCGCGGTCGAGAGCGTGGAGCGGTTCACCGGCGTGCTCGACCGCGTGTGCGAGGAACTGGCCACCGTCGGCAAGGACCAGGAGGTGTGGATCGTCGCGCCCACGGAGGCCGAAGAGCAGCGGCTCGGCGAACTGCTCGCGGCGAGCGCCCCGGCGAAGTCCGGCCGGCTGCACTTCGCCCGCGGCCGGCTCTCGGCGGGCTTCCGGCTCGTGCCGAAGAAACTCGTGGTCATTTCGAGCGCCGAGCTCTTCCGGCGCGAGGACGCGACCGTGCGGGCCCCGCGCCATCGGCTCACGCGCGCGATCGACACGTTCCTCGACCTCCACGAAGGCGACTACGTGGTGCACGTGGCCCACGGCGTGGGCCGCTACCG
>RGVT01000141.1 GCA_010027105.1 Planctomycetia bacterium | reverse complement strand
GGACGGATCTTCCGCAGGAACTTCAGTCCCTGGACATCCTGATCGCGAATCTCGCGCTTTCTAGGTCCGGCCATGGCGGCACGATAACGCCATCAAGATCATCGCGCAAGCTGCCTATCTTCCCAGTCAGATCTGCGCCAATGCGCACATTCCGTGCCGAACAGGATTGCGGGTGAGGCATCAGTCCGGTGAGGCATCAGCGCATATGACCGCGCCGAGACCAGACGAGATGGGGTACGAGGCCGGGAGAGGGGAGGTCCGCCGGCATCTCGATGCCGCGATCAGCCGATCGGGTCTGCCCGGGCCGCTCCAGGAGGCGATTCGGTAGGGTTCCACGGCCCCCGAGGCGAGCCGCTGGCGGGCCCTGCTCGTCCTCGCGGTGGCGCAGGTTCTCGGCGAGGATCCGGCGGCCGCCCTGGACGCGGCTGCCGAAGTCGCCCGGGCGCTCGACGCGTTCGGCGAGGAGTTGGGCCTCGCCTACCAGATCCTCGACGACCTCGAGGACGTCGGCGAGGACGAATCGGCCACGACCTGGGGCGGCGACGGCGAGTGCGGCCGGCCGACGGTCGTCGCGAAGTACGGTCCGGCAGAGTCACACCGACGAATCGAGGCCTGCGTCGAGCGGGCCGCGGCAGCCCTCGAGCCGCTTGCCGCGCACGAGATCGCCGCACAACCGCTGCAACGGATCGCCCTCACCATGCTCGGCCGCGCGTGAGACGCTCTGAAAACGTCGTGGTGAGCTAGTCGGTCACCCAGTTGGTATCGAGTTCGTGGCGGCCTTTCTCCGTCAGTTGAAACCACTCGACTCCGGACGCATCGACTGTGCCGACCACGAGGCCTTCGCTGGCCAGCTCATGCATGCAAGCCGCCACATCATCGACGGTGATGTTGCCATGCGTCGAGAGCCTCACATCGGCCACGATTCCAGGAACGCTTTCCCGGTCATCGCACAAAGCATTGAGGCAATGCAGGTTGAGAATCGAGACCTTCATTTGAAGCCTCCGGGCCGAAAATGCGGGCCGTGGATGATTCGACCCAATGCATCGTACACAGTATGACGAGTGACGGCACGCTTGTGGCGGTCCAGAAAACCCTCCTGAAGACACATGCCGCCCTCGTTGCCCTTGCGCGTCGAAGGCGACTTCCGGAACAGTCCCGTGGGCTCGAGATCATGCTCGCTGCAGGCGTTGCCTTCTCCATCGACGTACATGGGGAGCGATCCGAAAGTTTTTGATCAGCGGGTTTCGCCCTGATTGAAGAAGTATACATAAGTACATGCACTTGTCAATGCGGCTGCCGCCGCTGACTGAATCGAAAAACTCAGTCGCCGGGGTCTGGCTCGCCCGGGCGAGACAGTTCGACATCGACATGGCGGCCAGAGCTGCCGAATACGGGCTGTTTCGTGTCGGCATCTACCCCGATGCCCGGCTCGAGCAGCCGCCCGCATCGGCCGGGGTGTGCTGGGCTTTGGCGATGATCAAGCCGCAGATCGCGTTGCCCTTCCTCGTGCTGTTTCCGCTGCGACGGCAGATGGTCGGTGGATTCTGCGGAGTGGCGATCCTGGCGGCATCGACGGTAGCCGCCTGCTACTGGACCGGTGTGCCGCTGGGCACGATGTTCGAGCACTGGGGCCGCGGAATGTCGCTCCGGTTCCTCGAGCAGGCAAGCACTATCGGCCCCGGAACCTTCGCCAAACGTCTCGGTATCGACCACCGGACGATGCACATCCTCGCGCTCGGGGTGATGGCGGCGGTGCTCGTCCCGGTGGCGAGCCTCATGCGCCGCACTCGCGAGGCCGCCATGCTGACCATGGTGGCCTTGTGTTCGGTCTGTGGGATGATTTGTTTCTACCACCGCTCCTACGACACTATCATGCTGTTTCCGACGGTCCTCGCGGCGCTGCACACCGCGGCCGCGACGCCCGGCCGCTTGACCCGTGCCACGGCAGCGGTGATGCTCGGGTCGGTGTTGATCCCCATGCGGCTTCTGCTGGCTGCGCCGCGCCACGAGGCCGTGTTGGCCATCACGTGGATGACCGCCACGGCGGTGTCCGTGTCGGCGGCCGCGATCGTCAGGCAGCGCAGCGGGAACATGGATGGGAACTGACGCTCCCGACGGATGGACGGCGCTCGCGGCACTGGCCACGCTCGCGAGTGTGGGAACGCTCGCGGCCGCGGTCCGTTGGCACCGGCGCGGGGGCCGCCTCGGGCGACAGGCGGTCGCCGTCCCGGTCACGTGGAACGGCACGGACGTGCTCTGGATCGTCGTCGTGGCGGTGCTGCTCCAGTCGTGCGCCGCCTCGATCGGGCCGCAGCCGCCGTCGGTCAGGCAGCAACTCGTGTCGGGCATGCTCGCTCCGGCCGGGGCCGCCGCCCTGGCGGTCGCCCGCCTCCGCCGCCGCGGGGCATCCTGGTCGGGGCTCGGATTCGATGTCGCCGACTGGCCGACGGCGCTGCGGCAGGCGGCAGGCACGGTGGCCCTCGTGCTGGCGCCGCTTCTGGGGATGGCGGCCTGCCTCGACCGGATCGTGCCCTACCGGCATCCAATCGTCGACTTTCTCGCCGGGCACCGCGACGCCGCGTCGGTCGCGCTGGTGTGGCTCGCCGCGACGGTGACGGCCCCGGTCGTGGAGGAGTTTTTCTTTCGCCGTCTCCTGCAGGGATGGCTCGAGACCAGGCTCGCAAGGTTCGTCGGCGCCGCCCGGGCCGGCGGGCTCGCGATCGCGGGCGCCGCGCTCGCCTTCGCGCTCGCCCACGTCGGCCAGGGGCTCGCCTGGGTACCGCTGACGGCCCTCGGCATCGTGCTCGGCATCCTCGCGCGACACACCGGCTCGATCGTCCCGGGCATCCTGGCGCACGCCCTGTTCAACGCCGTGAGCGTGGTGATGGTGCTCGTGCAGACGCCGGCGGTGCCCGGATGAAAAGTGGTCTGGCGGCCGGGGGGCGGGTGCGGCACAATCCCGCGTCGCATGGATGCCCGAGATCGCCCGCTCGCAGTCAGACTTGGCGATGCCGTCGCGTACGTGGCGGTGCGCACGCTGATCTGCGTGGTGCAGGCCCTGCCGCGGCCCACGTGCGAGCGGCTGGCCCGCGACTGGTCCGATTTCCTCGCCAACCGGGTGAAGATCCGGCGGCGGGTCGTCCGCGAAAACCTGCAGCAGGCGTTCCCCGAATGGTCGGGCACGCAGTGCCGCGCCGTCGCCCGTGGCATGTGGGAGCACCTCCTCCTGATGGTGATCGAGATCGCCCACGCGCCGCGGGTGATCCACAAGACGACGTGGCGCAGGCACCTGCGCATCGAGGGGATGGAGGAGATGGTGCGCACGCTCTGGCTCGACCGCCCGAAGGTGATCCTTTCGGGGCACTTCGGCAATTTCGAGCTCGCCGCGTATCTCTTCGGACTGTTCGGCTTCCGGATCTTTTCGGTGGCGCGCGAGCTCGACAACCCGCTGCTCGACCGCTTCGTGACGGCGTTTCGCGAGTCGCGCGGGCAGCGGATCCTGCCCAAGAAGGGGAGCAGCCCCGACGTCGCCGTGGTGCTCGCCGAGAACGGGGCGCTCGGCCTGCTCGGCGATCAGGCCGCGGGCCCGCGCGGCTGCTGGGTCGAGTTCTTCGGCCGGCCGGCGAGCGTGCACAAGGCGATCGGCGTGTTCGCGCTCTCGGCTCAGGCGCCGGTGATGGTCTGCTCGGCGACGCGGCGCGGCGGGCGGCTCTTCGACTACGATCTCAGGCTCGAGGGCACGGCCGACCCCGCGGATGGAGGGGCCGACACGGCCGACCTCAAGGCGGTGTCGCAGTGGTACACGACGCTGCTCGAGCGGGCGATCCGGCGGTCCCCGGCGCAGTACTGGTGGGTGCACCGCCGATGGCGGGGCCAGCCTGCAGCGGCTACAGTGGGCCGCTCCGCCGCCTGACGATCGAACGGGCGGAGCCCCGCGGTGCCCGCCCATGTCCGACTGGTTCCGAATCGCCTCGGCCGCCGAGTGTCCCGCCGGCACGAGCCCCGAACGCGTGGTGGCGGGGCGGATGGTGGCGGGGCGGATGGTGGCGGTGGCGAACGTGGCCGGTGCGTGGCACGCGATCGACGCCCCGGGCCCGCCGGAGAAGGCGGGCGCATGATCGAGATCCGCTGCTTCCGCAACGCCGACCCCCCTCGGCTCGCCGACGTGTGGCGGGCCGCCGACCTGGGGCCGGCGGCGGTGCAGCCGATGACGGCCGCGCTCCTGGAGGCCGCGGTCTTCTCGAAGCCCTACTTCGACCGCGAAGGGCTGATCGTGGCGGCCGACGCCGACCGCGTGGTGGGCTTCGCGCACGCCGCCTTCGGCCCCACCCGCGACCGCTCGGCCGTCGACACGCAGGTGGGGTCGACGCTCCTGGTGGCGACGGTGCCGCATCCGCAGCAGGACGAGGCGGGCGACCGGCTGCTGCGGGCCTGTGAGGACTACCTGCGGCGGCGCGGCGCCCGCACGATCCTCGGCGGCGGGTCGTCGGACCTCCGCAGCTTCTACCTCGGCCTGTACGGCGGCTCCGACCTGCCAGGCATCCTCGACTCGTCGGTCGCGATGCGCCGGATCTTCGAGCGGGCGGGCTACCTCGCGGGCGACCGGATCGCCGTGCTGCGGCGAACGCTCCACGGGTTCCGGCCGCCGGTCAACCGGCTGCAGCTGGCGATCCGCAGAAACACGGTGCTGCGGGCGATCGACGAGCCGGCCCGCCGCACCTGGTGGGAGGCGGCCACCACGACGGGGGTGGCGCTGCGTCGCTACGAACTGCTCAACCAGGCCGACGAACTGCTCGGGGCGGCGTCGTACTGGGACATGCAGCCGCTGGCCGGCTCGTGGGGCGTGGTCGCCGCCGGCCTGCTCGACGTCGAGATCGTGGGCTCGCGCCGCCGCCAGGGGTTCGCCCACCACCTCGTGGCCGAGTCGCTCCACGACCTGGCGGGGGAGGGCGTGTCGCTCGTGGAGACGCACGCGCCCGTCTCCAACAAGGCGGCGATCAGCCTGTTCACGAAGCTCGGCTTCGAGATCGCCGAGCACGGCACGGTGTTCCGCAGGCCGTGACGGGCGCGGCGGGCCGGGCCCCGCGGCGCGCGAGTCCCACACGGCCCGCTCACAATCGCACCGGCGCGGCCGAAAACCGGCATCCCGCCGCCGGGGCCGCCCGGCTACGATTCGCACCTCGATGGATCGCCCGCGAGCCCACGGAGGAGTCATGAGGGATGTCCGGCCGAAGCTGTTCGTGCTCGACACGAACGTGATCCTGCACGACTCCGGCTGCATCCGGAACTTCGAGGAGAACGACGTCGCGATCCCGATCACGGTGCTCGAGGAACTCGACCAGTTCAAGCGCGGCAACGACAACCTCAACTTCCAGGCCCGCGAGTTCCTGCGCCGCCTCGACACGCTCACCGGCGACGTGCTGGCCGAGCAGGGCTGCCCGCTCGGCGACGGCTTGGGCTCGATCCGCGTCGTGCTCGGCGGCCGCGACGACCGGCTCCACGAGTCGTTCCTGCAGGACACGCCCGACCACCGCATCCTCGGCCTCGCCCTGCGGCTGCAGCGCGAGCATGCGGAGCGGCCGGTGATCCTCGTGTCGAAGGATTCCAATCTGCGGATGAAGGCCAAGTCGCTCGGCCTCAAGGCGCAGGACTACACCTCCGACAAGGTGGAGAGTTTCGACAAGCTCTACACGGGCAAGCGGGTGGTGGAGGGAATCGACTCCGGCACGATCGACCGCTTCTACGCAGACGGGCATGTGCCGATCGAGGAGTTCGCGCACGTGGCCCATCCGCTGGCCAACGAAAACTTCATCCTCCGCAACGGCAGCAAGTCGGCGCTCGCGACCTACCGCCCCGCCCCCCGGGCCTTCGCCCGCGTCGAGAAGCAGACCTGCTACGGCATCTCGCCGCGAAACGCCGAGCAGTCGTTCGCGCTGCGGGCCCTGATGGACGACGACATCAAGCTCGTCACGATCGCGGGCACAGCCGGCACGGGCAAGACGCTGCTCGCGCTCGCCGCGGCCCTGGAGTGCCGGCAGAAGTACCGCCAGATCCTCCTCGCCCGGCCGGTGGTGCCGCTCTCCAACCGCGACCTCGGCTTCCTGCCGGGCGACATCGGCGAGAAGCTCGATCCCTACATGCAGCCGCTCTACGACAACCTCACCGTGATCCGCCACCAGTGCGGCGACAACACGCAGGCGGCCCAGCGGGTGACCGAGATGCGGGAGTCGGAGAAGCTGCAGATCACGCCGCTGGCCTACATCCGCGGTCGCAGCCTGCAGCGGATCTTCTTCATCGTCGACGAGGCGCAGAACCTCACCCCCCACGAGATCAAGACGATCATCACGCGGGCCGGCGAGGGGACGAAGATCGTGTTCACCGGCGACGTCTGCCAGATCGACCAGCCCTACCTCGACGCCCTCTCCAACGGCCTCTCCTACGTGATCAACCGGATGATGGGGCAGCCGCTCTACGCCCACGTGACGCTCGAGAAGGGGGAGCGGTCGGCGCTTGCCGATCTGGCGAGCGAACTGCTGTAATGCGTTGCGGAGAGGAGCGGCGGGTCGCGCCGCCGGCGCAGACGGCTGCGTGCGGCGCCGATGCCGAGAGAGCATGATCGAGCCGGATCGTCGTTCATGCGTGCCTGACGCGGCGGCCCTGCGGGGGCTGCCGCGGGAGCCGGGCCGGCCCTCCGGCCTGTGGCTCGGGCCGACGGCCGGCGCGGAACTCGAGGCGGCGCATGAATGCCTCGCGGAGCGGCTCGACCTCGTCGTCTGCGGCTCTCTCGCGGAGGCCCGCGCCCGGTACGACGGGCCCACCGCGGCGCGGGGGCCCGCGTACGTGTTTCTCGCGGCCGACCGGCCGGGCCGCTGGTCGCTCGACACGGCCGTCGCCGCCGTGCGCCGCTGGCCGCTGGCCGTGATCGTCGGCGTGGCGACGAGCCTCGGCGAGGG
>RGVT01000015.1 GCA_010027105.1 Planctomycetia bacterium | reverse complement strand
GATCACGTTCGCCCAGGCGGCCACGATCTCGGGCGGCACGGTGCAGACGGGCACGATCACGGCAGCCAGTTATGCCCTCCAGGCCGGCAGCGTGTCGGCGGTGCTCGCCGGCTCCGGGATCGCCCTCACGAAGTCGACGACCGGCACGGCCACGCTCTCGGGAGCCAACTCCTTCTCCGGGGCGACGACGATCACGGGCGGCATGCTCCAGATCGGTGCCGCCGGCTCGGTCAACGCCACGAGCGGCATCACGGTGAACGGATCCGGAGCCGAGTTCAAGTACAACTCCGCCACGGCCCTCGCGCAGCCGCTCGCGCTCGTGCAGGGCACGCTCTCCGGCACGGGCACGATCGGCACGGCCGTGACCGTCGGCTCGGCCGCGATCCTCTCGCCGGGCAACTCGCCCGGCATCCAGTCGTTCACGCAGGGCCTCACGTTCGCCCCGGGCGGCCAATACACCTGGGAGATCAACAACTGGACCGGCGCCGCCGGCACGGCCTACGACCAGCTCGCCGTCTCCGGCAGCGCCCTGAACATCACCGCCACGAGCGGCAGCACGTTCAAGATCCTGCTCACGAGCCTCACCGGCTCGAACACGGCCGGCGTCGTGCCGGGCTTCTCGCCGGGCACGACCGGCACGACGTTCACGATCGCCACGTCCTCGGCCGGGATCACGGGATTCGACGCGTCGAGGTTCTCGATCGACTCCTCGACGGCCTTCGGCAACGTCAACACGCTGCCCGCGGGCGCCGGCTTCTGGCTCACGACGAACGCCGGCAGCACGAGCCTGATCCTCACCTACGCCCCGTCGGCCTCCTACACGCTCTCGGCCGCGGCGAGCGCCGCGGCGATCCGTGTGGGCGGTACGGCGACGATCACGGCCACGATCACGAGCAGCACGGCCGCCGTCAAGAACTCCGACCAGCTCGGCTACGCGGGCCTCGCCCTGTCCGGCGGCCTGGGCGCGCTTTCGAGCACGAGCGGCACGCTCGCCCCGGGCGGCTCCGGCAACGGCAACGCCACCTTCACGACGCTGACGACCGGCTCGTACGCGTTCACGCCGTCGGTCTCCTCCGCCACGAACGTCAACCTAGGCACGGCCGCGGCCGCCGGCTCGACCTCGGGCGCGTCGGTGCTCGTCTACAACCCCGCGGCCGGCAGCATCACCTCCGGCACGTCGGTGAACCTCGGCCTGATCCACGCCGGCGGCTCGTTCGGCACGCAGAGCCTCACGATCAAAAACACGGCCGCGAGCGGCGATTACTCCGAAGGCCTCGATGCCGCCGTCAGCGGTTCCAGCGGCGGCGCGAGCTTCGGCGGATCGAGCATCGTGAACCTCGCGGCCCAGGATTCGCTCGGCACGATCACGGTCGGCCTCGGCACCGCCGACACGTCCACCGCCGGCTCCAGGAGCGGCTCGCTCACGATCGCCTACGCATCCAACGGGAGCACGACGAGCGGCCTGTCGACCGTGTCGGTCGGCAGCCAGACCGTGGCCCTCGCAGGCCAGGTGTTCAGCGGCACCGCCTCGTGGAACGTGGCCGGCAGCGGCACCTGGGGCGTTAACGGCAACTGGAGCGGCGCCGGCGGCGTGAACGCCGCCCCGGGCACGTTCGCGGGCTTCGCCGGCACCGACTCGGCCACGTTCGGGGCGGTCGTGACCGGCGGCACGGCCACGATCGACCTCTCGGCCGCGGCCCCGAGCCTGGCGAACCTGATCTTCTCGAACTCCAGCGCCTCCTACCTGCTCGCCGGCGGCACGCTGGCCCTCGACGGCGGGGCTGGCCCGGCGGCGGTGACGGTCTCGAGCGGCGGCCACGAGATCGGCTCGGCCCTCTCCCTGGCCACGAGCACGACGATCGACGTGGCGGATGCCGCCACGCTCACGCTCTCGGGCCCGGTGGGCGGCGGTGCGGCGGCGGGCCTCACGAAGACGGGCCTCGGCCTGCTCGTGATGAGCGCGTCGAACACCTACGCCGGCAACACGCAGATCACGGCCGGCACGCTCCGGATCGGCAGCGCCAACGCCTTCGGCACGGGCGGCTCCGTGACGCTCTCCGGCGGCACGCTCGACCTCAACAACTTCACCCCGCTGACGTTCGCCGGGGCGATCTCGGGCACCGGCGGCCTGAGCGTGACCGGGGGCGTGGTGACCCTCACGGCCGCGAACACGTTCACGGGCCTGACGCAGGTTTCGGGCACCGGCAGCGTGCTCGACGTCGCCGGCTCGCTGGCCGGCAGCGTGCAGGTGGGCGGGGGCTCGATCCTCGGCGGCTCGGGCCTGATCAGCGGCACGGTCGCTGGGGCCGGCCTCGTCAGCCCGGGCAACTCGCCGGGCATCCTCACGGCCGGGCAGTTCGACCCGACGAACGGACTGGGAGCGGCGTTCGAGTTCACCGCCGCCGCGCCCGACTACGCCTCGGCGGGGGCCAGCTTCAACGACGTCCTCCGGCTGACCGGCGGCACGGCCTTCACCAGCAGCCTCACGAGTAGCAACGTGATCGACATCTACTTGAACGTCCCCACGGTCTCCACAGGCGACGTCTTCGAAGGGGGCTTCTTCACGGGACTCGCGGCGAGCGACCTGCTCACGAACGTGCAGGGCGGGGTCTTCCGCTTCTGGGTCCGGGACGGCGGCGGCTCGACGACCTTCAACGGCTCGACCTACTCGTCGCTCACGAGCCTGCCGGGAATCACCGGCGCGACGGTGGCGGCCATCACCCGCACCGCCGCGTTCGGCGGCGGCAGCGTCACCGGCAGCGTGACGCAGTTCGTGATCGTGCCCGAGCCGGGCGCGCTCGCCCTGGCCGGCATCGGCGTGGCCGCCGCCGCCTGGGCGGCGCGGAGAAGGCCGCGGGGCCGAGGCTTGGGGGAGACAGGCTGAAGCCTGTCCTACTTCGGAGGGGAGACAGGCTGAAGCCTGTCCTACGTCGGAGGGGAGACAGGCTGAAGCCTGTCCTACGTGGGCTCGAGGCCGGGCATCGGGCCGGTGGAGGTGGCGAAGGAGTCGGCCTCGAGGCCGGTCTGCCGCAGCACCGAGAGGAAGAGATTCGGCAGCGGGTGATTCTTCTGCTGATCGAACGCGAGGTGGCCGCCGTGGCGGAAGCCGCCGCCGGCCAAAAGCACCGGCATGTTGCGGTTGTCGTGGCTCGAGGCGTTGCCGAGGTTGCTCGTGAGCAGCACGGAGGTGCGGTCGAGCACCGAGCCCTCCCCCTCGTCGGCCGCGATCAGGCCGCGCAGGAAATCCCCCCACGCCTTCACGATCTCCTGTTCCACGAGCGCCAACTGGGCGAGCTTCTCCTCGTCGCGGCCGTGGTGCGAGAGCGAGTGGTAGCCCTCGTCGACGCCCTCGATCGGCACCACGCCGCCGCTGCCGCCGAGGTGGAACGTGATGAACCGCGACGAGTCGGTGACGAGGGCCAGCCGCACCATGTCGCTCATCAGCCGCTGGCGGCCGACGAAGTCGTTGGGGTTGCCGATGTCGACGGGCTTCGTGATGTCGACCTTCGGCTTGGGGCGGTTCACCCACGCTTCGCTCTCCACGAGCCGCTTCTCGAGCTCCCGGACGCTCGTGAAGTAGGCGTCGAGGCGGCCGCGATCGCCGACGCCGAGCTCGCGCTCGAGGGCCCGCGTGTCGTCGGCCACGAGGTCCATGATGCTCCGCCCCTGGCGGGCCCGTTCCGCCTGCCGCCGCCGGTCTTCGGGAGAATCGGCGACGAACAGCCGCGTGAACAGCCGCGCGGGGGAGTCTTCGGCCGGGATCATCGAGCCCTGCTCGGTGTACGACGGGCTGTTGCCGCCGGAGAGCCCGAGCACGAGCGAGGGAAATCTCGTCTCCCCTCCGAGGTGCTTGGCGAGCAGCTGGTCGAGCGAGACGGTGTTGCGGGCCTGGGCGGCCGCCGTCATCGGGGCGGCCGTGAGGAGGCTGGCCTCGGCCCGGTGCCCGCCCGATACGTTCGGGTGCGACGCCCCCGATACCACCGTGAAGCAGTCGCGGATGTCCCGCAGGGCGTCGAGATACCGCGACGGCTCGTAGTCGCGGCCGGGGGCGGCGGGGTTGAGGTTTTCAGAGACGAGCCCGAGGCTGAGCGTCATGGCCACGAACCGGCGTGGCTGCCGCGGGGCGGCGGTGTCGCCGAACGCGGCCTGCATGGCCGATAGCCACGGGACGGCGAGCGCCACGCCCGAGCCCTGGAGGAGCGTGCGGCGTGGCAGGGCCCGCTGGAAGTCGAAATGGACGCGGGAGGGAAGCGGGGGCATCGGACGCCTGCCTTTCGGCCGAGGGGGAGGTCACTTGCTCAGGAACACCGGGTGGGTCACGACGGCATGCACGATCGACCGCAGGCCGTGGCCGGTGCGGGCGGCGGCGGCGATCTCGTCGACCGCCTTGCGGTCGGCGTAGGAGAGGGCGGCCCCGGTGCCGTATGCGAGAAGTTGCCCGGCCACGGCCCGTGCGAGCAGGTCGGCCTCGCCTGCGGCGAGCGTACGGAAGGCGTCGAAGTCCTTGAATGCGCGGCCGTTGGCGAGCACGTCGCCCGCGTCGATCTTCTGCCCCTTCGTCACCTTGCCGTCGACGATCGCCAGGTACTGGGCCCGCCACCTCCCCGCCGGGTCGAAGTTCTCGAGCGCGAACCCGATCGGGTCGAACAGCCTGTGGCAGGAGGCGCAGGCGGAGTCGGAACGGTGCTGGGCGAGTTGCTCACGCACGGTCTTCGCGCCGCGAATGTCGGGCTCGATAGCCGGGACACCCGACGGGGGCGGATGGTTGGGTAGGCCGAGGAGCCGCTCCGAGACCCACGAGCCGCGGACGACGGGCGACGTGTTGTTGCCGTTGGCCGTCACCTTGAGCACGGCACCCTGCGTGATCACGCCTCCCCGGTGGGTGCCCGCCGGCAGCTTCACGCGGCGCGGCCCGTCGCCGGAGACGCCGGGGACGCCGTAGTAGCGGGCCAGACGGCTGTCGAGATACGTGGCGTCGGCGGAGATGAGCCACGAGGCGGAGCGGTTCTCGCGCAGCATCTCCTCGAGGAACGCGTGCGTCTCGGCGAGCATCGAGTGCTTGACGATCGGGTCGAAGTCGCGAAACAGCTTGGGATCGGGCTCGGTGAAGTCGATCTGGTCGAGGTCGAGCCACTCCGCGGCGAAGTCGGTGACGAACCGCCGCGTGGCGGCCCGGTCGGCGTCGTCCCCGGCGATGCCGAGCAGACGGTCGGCCTGAGCCTCGAGCACGGCCGGATCGTGAAGGGTGCCCGCGTCGGCGAGGGTGGCGAGGGCGGCGTCGGGGGGGCCGCCGGTGAGGAAGTAGGAGAGTCGGGCGGCGATCGCGTGGTCGTCGAGCCGACCGGCCGGCTCGGTGAGGTAGATGAACCGCGGCGAGCAGAGGATCGCCCGGTAGCCCGCCCGCAGGGCGGCGTCGAACGGGCCGCCGGCCTCCTGCACGCTCCTGGCGAGCGACACGACGGCGTCGAGGTCGGCGGGCTCCACCGGGCGGCGAAACGCCCGCCGGCCGAAGTCGCGGATGAGGCGTTCGAGGTCGGCCGGCGCCGCCCGCGGCCGCGGACGGAATCCGCCTTTCTCCCGCGCCTCGGTCGGCACGTCGCCGAACAGCAGCCGGCGCACTGCGCCGTCGTCGGGGCCGCGGTGGAAGCGGCTCATCGTGAGCCGCTCGATCGCGATCCCGGGCACGTTCTGCGGCGTGCCCTCCCCCGCCCCGACCTGGCCGTCGGCGAACTGCCCCTTCTTGAGCGTCACGTCGCCCGGCCGGATCTCCAGCATGTGCCGCCGCGGCAGCCAGGCCTCGAACTCGATCTCGCGCGGCTCGGCGGCGGCCTCGAAGGCCGTGACGTAGGTGAGCAGGGGCGCGCTCGACACGCACAGGCCCGTGTGCACGGTGCTCCACACGCCGCCCGTCTCCGGGGGATTGAGCCCCGCCACCCGCAGACGGAAGCGATACCATCCGTCGGCCGGCGCCGTCGTGGCGGGGATCCGACCGTAGTAGGTCACGCCGCTCATCCACACCACGGCGCGGCCGTCGAGCATCTCCGGCTCGCGGGTGCGGGCCTTGGGATCGGTCCGGGAGACGCCCTGGGCGTCGAACTCCTTGTCGAACACGTCGGGCGTCTGGAGCGCCCGGCGAAAGGCCTCGTCGAGCGCCGCGTCGACGACGGCCAGGTGCCGCTCCACCTGGTGGTGCGACATCGTCTGCCGCTGGGCCACGGTCGTGAACCCGCCGGGCCTCCCCTCGACGGGGATCAAGTCGGCCAGCGGGATGTCGATCCCGAGCAGCGCGTGGAGCGACCGCTCGAGTTCCCGGGGCGAGAGCCGGCGGGCCCGGACGCGGCCGAACGTCTCGTCACGATCGCGGATCGCCTGGCGCAGCCAGGTGCCGGCCGCCTTCACGAACGCCCTCCGCCCGGCGTCGGCGAACTTCGCCTCCTCCGGCGGCGGCATCTCCCCCGCCTCGACCCGCTCGATGATCCGGGTCCAGCGGGCGTCGCCCTGGGGGTCTTCGGGATCGAACCGCAACGCGGCGATGTCGAGGCCGCCGTCCGCTTCGGGCCCCTCGTGGCAGGAGATGCAGCGGCTTTCGAGCACCGTCCGCACCGCCCGCGGGGGGTCGAGGATCCGGCCCGCAGGTTCCGCGGCGCTCGCGGCCGCGGCGACCACGATCGCGACAGGCAGTAGGCGGAGGGTCGGCATGGCCGGGCATCCAGCCGGGGCGAGGAACGCGGCAGCACCGGCCGCTTTTCATCGAAAGACCACGGGTTGAATTGTAGGAAAACACCCGGTCCGCGGCGAGCCGGGTGGCGGCTGCAAAATCCCCCGTCCGGCGTCACTTCCGCGGCCAGTCGGCCACCGCCCAGAAGGGGTGCTGGCGGTCGCATCGCCGGCGCAGGTCCTCGAGGAGGACGTCGACGTCGGGGGCGGCCGGCCCGTCGAGCAACCGGCGGCCGTCGAGCGTGACGGTGACGGGCGACGCGAAGTCGACGAGGTCGGGGGCCAGCCACACCCGCACCCGCTCGGCGCCGCAGCGCACGGCCAGCGCGTTGCCGGCCGTGGCCTTGGCCTCGATCTCGAACGGCCGGATGTCCTGCGGCGGCGGCCACTGGCTCGGCAGGACGACGGTCCGGTCCGGAGCCCCCGCCATCTCGACCCACCAGAAGAACCGGTCCCAGGGCCGCATCGAGACCACGTCGATCGACCGGGGAAAGAAGTCGCGCCGGCGCGACCGCATCCAGGTGAAGATCCGCACGATCTCGTCGGAGAAGTGCTCGTGGCCGCGGCCGCGGTACTCGACGTACGTGGTGTCGAACCCCTTGGCGAAGCAGCGGTCGAGGTGCATGCCGTTGCGGGCGATGCCCGCCCCGTCGAGTTCGCCCCCCACCACGTAGATCGGCAGCGTGCGGGCGTTGTGCCAGTAATGGTTGACGTACTTCCCGACCGCGGGGGCCACCGCCACCAGTCCCGCCCACAGGTCGGGGTGGGCCAGGGCGACGTCCCACGCCGCGTCGCCGCCGGCCGAGTGCCCCGAGAGGAACACGCGGTCGGTGTCGATCGAAAACCGCCGCGTCGCCTCGCGCAGGGCCGCGAGCACCGCGGCGTGCTCGCGGGCGGAATACTCGTAGGCCGTCTGCCCGGGCCGGGCCCACGCCGGGGCGACGACGATCGCCCCGTGGCGGGTCGCCTGCCCCTGGCGCACGCCGTCGGCGGCCGGGAGGCCCGCCCACCACTCGACCTGGTTGAGGGGCGTCGTCCAGGATGCGTGCAGGGTCACGATCGCGGGGTAGCGGCGGAGCGGGTCGTACTCCGGCGGCAGTTGCACGAGGCACTCCCGCGGCGGCTCGCCCGGGCCCGCCGGCACGGAGAGCACGTGCAGCCCGGGCCCGCCCGGGGGAGGTGGGTCGACCGGCGGCCGCATCTGCCGTGCGACGGCCGCGACGGTGGCGGCGTCGCAGGCCTCCTCGCGGCCGAGCGCGGCGCGGAGCCGCCGCCGGTCGTCCGGCTCGTCGGCCCGCAGGTAGTCGCCGACGAGGTCGCGCACGCGGGCGGCCGAGATCGCGAGCTTGAGGTTGTCGGTGGCGGCGGCCGCCCCTGCGAGCCAGCCGCTGACACCGAGCGCCACCGCGGCCTCGGCCGGTGTGTCCGGATCGGTGCCGAGCCGCTCGAACGTGGAGAGCCGCTCGAGCGTCGCGAACGAGAGTTCGGCGGTGATCTCGGAGACGATCCTTCCGGCCGCCGCAGCCTCGGCCTCGTCGGCGAGCGCCGCCACCCTCTCCCGCAGAGCCTCCACCAGCCGCCGAGCGGCCGCCTGCCGGTCGCGGTAGCCGTCGCGGGCCTCGCGCACGCGCTCCAGCACCTCGCCCCCGGCGTCGTCGGTCGGAAACTGCTCGAGCAGCCGCATCGCGAGCCTGTCCTGCCCGCTTTGGCCGCGGAGCAGGATCTCGTCGAGGAGCCGCGTGGCGGCGAGCGCAGCCAGCCGCCTGCGCTCGTCGGCGAGGTCGGCGAGCTGCGGGAAGTCGGCCCGCACCTCGTCGAGTTCCGCCTTCGCCTCCTCGTAGCGTTCCGACTGGAGCAGGAGCCGCACGATGCGCAGCCGCTCGTCGGGGTTGGTGCGGTCGATCCGCTGGTCGATCACGCGGCGCAGGACGTCGCGCGGGATCGACGACGTCGCGACCCGCTGGTCGAGGAGCACCGGCTGCTCCGTGAGGACCCCCTCGAGGCTCGTCCACCGCGGCGTGATCCGCGTGATCCCCTGGACCACGTCGAGGCGGCCCGACGCCGTGGCCAGCGAGATCACGCGCCGGCCGAATTCGTCGAACGGCGCGGCCTCGACGATGCCGCCGACGGCGGCGACACGCCGGCCCGCGTCCGGGATCGGCTGCGGGATCTTGATCGTCTCGAGCCCCGCCCCCTCGGCGCCGGGCACGACCCGGGCCACCCGTCTCTTCGCCACCATCGTGCGGGTGAGGTCGTCGTCGCACATCAGGATCGGCCCCCCCGACTCGCCGCGGAACGCGGCCGTCGCGGGATCGACGGCGACGCCGGTGAGAATCGCGAACCGGCCCTCGAGGACGCGGCCGTCGGCGAGTTCCACGGTGTCGCCGCACAGAGGGCCGGCCGCCGCCGCCCAGAGGACGACGCCGGGGAGAAGGCCGCGCGGCCGGGGATGGGTGGGCTGCATGCAGCCGAGTGTAGGAGGCCGCCGGTCGGCCCGGCCACACCGCCCGCGGGCCGTTTCTTGACGGGCCACGGCAGGGGATCGACAATTTCCCCGGTCGGCCCCGCATCCCGCAGCCGACCGGAATAAACCGGTGGCTGCACGCGGAATCATCAGGCGGTTGCTGCTCGTGGGCGTCGTCTGTTCGCTGCTGCTGCCGATCGTGCTGGCGGTGGTGTCGGGGCTCGGTGCGCTGCTCGCCGCGGTGGGCGATCCGCTCGGCGGGCGGGTCTGCGGCCGGGTGGCGCTCGTCGTGGCGGCGGGCTGGTTGGTGGCGGTGATCGCGACGGCGGTGGCGAGCGGGGCCGCGCTGCTCGACGACCGGGTTCCCCCCGCGGACAACGAGGTCCAGCCCCGCCCATGACGCTCCGCTCCACACTCCGCGTCGCGCTCCGCGCCGTCGCCCTGATCTCACTCCTCGTGCCCGCGTCCGCGCCGTGGCCGGCCGGCGGCCGGCCCGCGGCGGCGGCGGAGGCCGCCGCTCCGGCCGACGTCCGCCGCAAGCTCGACCAGGCCCGCGACCTGCTCGACGAGGGGAAGCCCGGCAAGGCCGGGAGCCTGGTGGCCGCCGCCGCCACCGACCTCGCCGCCCTCGCGGAGCTCGACCGGGTGCCGTCGGGCGTCCGGCCGCTCCTCGACCTGTGCGCGCAGCTGAAGGACGACCTCGACCTCGAGGGGGTCGACGTCTCGGCGATCGCGATCCCGCAGCTCAAGGCCAGGCCCGCGTCGCGGACCGCGTCGCCACCGCAGCCAGCCGCCGCGCCGGCGGCCGGGATCAGCTTCACCAGGCAGGTCGGCCCGCTCCTGGTCACGCACTGCGGCGGCTGCCACGTGACGGGCCGCCGGGGCGACTTCCAGATGGCCTCGTACGACGCCCTCATGCGGGCCGGCGTGGTGCAGCGGGGAGCCGGCGCCGCCAGCCGGATCGTCGAGGTGATCGAGACCGGCGACATGCCGCGCGGCGGCGGCCGCGTGCCGCCCCAGGATCTCGCCCTGCTCGTCGCCTGGATCAACGCCGGCGCTGCGTTCGACGGCCCCGATCCCATCGCGCCGCTCGGGGCCGCGGCCGGGGCCTCCGGTGCGGCCGCCGGCGAGGCGATCAAGCCCGTGCGGCTCGCGCCGGGCGAGGTGTCGTTCGCATTCGACATCGCGCCGGTGCTGCTCAAGAACTGCTCCGGCTGCCACGACGCCGACCAGCCCGAGGCCCGGTTCTCGATGACCACGTTCGCGCGGTTCGCGCGGGGCGGCATGAGCGGCGCCCCGTTCACCGCCGGGCGGGGCGCCGACAGCCTGCTCGTGCGCAAGATCAAGGGGGCCAGCGGCATCGAGGGGCAGCGGATGCCGATCGGCAAGCCGCCGCTCGCGCCCGAGGTGATCGCGCTGGTCGAGAAGTGGATCGACCAGGGGGCGCGGCTCGACCTGCTCGGCCCGAACGCCGGCCTCGCCGACCTGGCCGCCGCCGGGCGGGCCCGCAGCCTCTCGCACGAAGATCTCCGCACGGCCCGGTTCGCCGCCGCCCGTCAGCTCTGGAAGCGGGCGATCCCCGACGAGGAAGCGGCTGCGGCGACGCTCGACGACGTGATCGTGATCGGCAACCTGCCGCAGTCGCGGCTCGACGAGACCGCCGGCACGATCGAGAAGGCCGTCGCCGGCGTGCGGAAACAACTGCTCGGCGGAGACGGCCCGCTCGTGAAGGGGGGCGTCGCCTGCTACCTGTTCGTGAAGGCCTACGACTATTCGAACTTCCGCCAGGCCGTTACGGGAGAGGAGCGGCCGAAGGGGCTCGCCGGGCACGCGGGGGTCGCAGGCGACGTGGCCTACGGCGCGGTGCTCGTGCCGGCGGCGACCGCAGAGGATGCCGACGACGACCTCGCCGCTCTCGCCGCCGAGCAGATCGCGTCCGCGGCGTTCGGTGCCCGCGGCGCGCCGGCCTGGTTCGCCGCGGGGGCCGGCCGGGCGGTGGCCGCCCGCGTCGCGCCCAAGGCGCCGGCCGTGAAGGCCTGGCGGCAGGAGTCGGCCGCGGCGGTCGCGCGGCTGGCGACGCCCGAGGACTTCTTCGGCGGGCAGGCCGGGCCCGTGGCCCAGGCGGCCATCGCCGGCGGCTTCGTTTCGGGGCTCGCACCCGCCCCTGCCAAACTCCAGGCCATGATCGAGCGGCTCGACGGAGGCGCGTCGTTCGACGCCGCCTTCGCCGACGTCTTCAAGGGCCCCTCCGCGCCGTTGTTCGCCACCTGGTGCGCTAAGGAATCCCGCAGGCCCGCCCGGCGCTGACCGCCGGCTCCGAATGCGGCTCGACATCCGGTGTCTCCGCACGGGGCAACAGTCCGGAGCGTGGGGCGATACGCTTTCCACCGCGATGCCGTGGCGCCGGGGAATGCGGAGAGCTCGTTTCAAAAAGAAGCGGGTGCCTCGGCCCCGGGGCATGTGATCCGAGCGGTGCGGCCTGGGCCGGCACCTTCGGCTGTACACGCGGCCGGAGCCATTCATCGGCGCCCAACGAGCCTCGTTAAGAGCTCACCGGCATGGTTCGACGCAGCACGAACATGGCAGAAAACGTATCGCCGCACACTCCCTTCCGCTTCGTGCCCGCCCGGCCCGGGCCGATCAGAAATCGTCGCAGCCCCGGGTGAGCGGCTCCATCGACTTGGTGTTTCGCTCCACGGCCAGCACCACCGTCTGCCGCTCGACGCCGTCGGCGGTGCTCGCGATGATCGGCAGCACCTGCCGCTTGTTGGGGAGGTCGACCCGCACCTTGAACGTGCCGTCGGGCTGCACCTTCACCGGCTCCCCCTGGAGCGTGACGTACGACCCGGGCTGCGTCGCCCCGTAGACGATCATCTCGGCGTCGACCTCCAGTTGGAAGTCGTCGGCGCGGTCGTCGTCGGCCTCCCCCTCGGACCGCACGGCCGACCTCGAGGCGGGCGGGCCCATGGGCCGCCGCAGTCGCTCCTCGAAGAGTTCCTGCAGCTCGGTGCTGTTGTTCTCCGGGGAGAAGCCGCCGCTCATGGAGTAGATCTTTTCGCAGTCGGAGGCGATGTCGCCCCAGTGGGCGTCGAGCGTGTCACCCTGCAGGCCGGCCGGCGTCGACACCGCGTTGCTGCGGGCCAGGGCGTGGAACCGCCCGCTCGCGGCGAGGTAGCCCACCTCCACGCGGCACCGGATCGGGTGGCGGATGTCGATGAACCAGTTCTTGACGCCGCCATGGACGTCGATCGTGCGCACCACCCGCTCCGACGGCGCCCCCTGCAGGCCGTTTTCCAGCTCGAGCAGCCGGAGCACGGGCCGGGCCGCGTGCCACTCCTGCCCCAGCGCCGCCTCGGCACGGGCGATGCTCCGCGGGGCGACCTCCCAGAACGCGTGCAGCCAGTGCGGCCCCCGCACCATCACCACCATCCGGTCGCGGACCGCCCGGGCCGCCTTGCCCCCTTCCGGAGGCGTCTCCAGGCTCTTGACGCGCTGCAGACGGGCCCTGGCCTCGGCGATCCGCCGCGCCACCTCGGCGTCTCGGATCGCCGTCACGGCCGCGCCGCCGGCCGCCTTGAGGGAGGGGCGGATCCCGCCCGCCTGGGCCACGCGGCTCGATTTGGCCTTGCGGATGAGGGCCCGGATGAGCTGGTCCTTCCGCATGGAGTGCCAGCCGGTGACGCCGTGCTGCTTCGCGAGGCGGGCCAGATCGCGGACGGGCTTTTCCTTGAGGTGGGCCGCGGTCACGGGCGGGAACGTCCTTGAAGGGGAACGGGTAGCCGGGGCACGGAAGGCGGGGTCGGACCCTCGGAAGCGATCCGCCTCTCCCGAGATCCAACGGTACCGGGGAACCGGCCAAAACGCAAATTCGACCCCACCCACAGGGGTGGATGTCACCGGTTTTGTGCGGCTTTTCGCCGGTTTTCGCGCCCCGGCCCGCCGGTCAGTCGCCCCGCAGCTTCAGGCCCCGTTCGGCCAGTTTCTCGCGGACCTCGTTGAGGCTCGTGACGCCGAAGTTCTTGCACTCCATGAGATCCTCGGCCGTCCGCCGCACCAGTTCGCCGATCGTGCCGATCCCGAGCTTGGTCGTGCACTTCCGCGCCCGCACCGAGAGGTTCAGCTCGCCGATCGACAGCGAGAAGATCTCCGCCTCGTCGGCCGACGGCTCCTCGGCCTCGGCGGCCACGGCCTCCTCGGCGGCCTGCGGTTCGGCGAGCTGGCCGAGCGCGAGCCCCTTGCTGGCGAGCATTTCCCTGATCTCGACGAGGCTCGTCTCGCCGAAGTTCTTGCTCTCCAGGAGTTCGGCCTCGGTCGTGCGGGCCAGGTCACCGATCGTGAGAATACCCATTTTTTGCAGGCAGTTGCGGCTGCGGACCGACAGTTCGAAGTCGGTGACCGGCAGGCCCAGAACCTGGTCGAGCCGGTCCCGCGACCGCAGCGCCTGCTCGTCGAGCTTGAGATCGCCCGCGGCCGACGAATCCTTGAGGAACAGCCGGGCCCGGGGATGATCCGGGAAGGCGTCGAGCACCCGCTTGTAGCACCGCTGCGCGGCGGGGAAGTCGTCCTCGTCCTCGTACAGGAGCCCGAGGTTGACGAGGGCGCCCACGGTGCCGGGATAGCGGTTGAGCGACCGCTCGTAGCAGTCCTTGGCGTCGGCGTCGTTGCCGAGCCGGTCGTTGAGCACGCCCATCACGAACAGCGCCCTGGGATGGCCCGGGTCGATCGAGAGCGCCTTCTCGAGGGCCGCCGCCGCCTCCGCGATCGTGGTCACGTCGTCGGCGAGGATCGAGCCCTTCGCCGCCCAGTAGTCGGCCGAGGCCTCGCGGCCCGGCACGTCTTCGAGCACGCGGGCGGCTTCGGTGCCCAGGCCCGCACTCCGCAGGGTCTCGGCGATCGCGGCGCCGCAGGCCGCGGCGTCGTAGCCGGACTTCCGGGCGGCCTCGAACGATTCCCGGGCCCGCTCGACGTGCGCCGCGTCGACGGCCGCAAGCGCGGCATGCGCGAGTCCCTGGTAGTAGAGCGCGAGCGCCCCACCGTCGCCCGACTTGAGCGTCTCGAGGGCGTCGCGCGACCGGCCCAGGAGGTGCTGGGAGACTCCCAGCCGCACGGCTGCGGCCGGGCTGCGGTCACCCGCGGCCTCGAGTTCCTGCACGGCCCCGCGCAGGTCGCGGTGGGCCGCCTGGTCGGTGCCCAGGGCCTCGAGCAGCCCGCGGATTTCACGGGGGCCGAAGGGGCCGGTGCCGGTGACGAGATCGCGGACGTCGACGGTCGCTGTGGAGATCATGCGGAAGGCCTCGGGGGTTCGGGGAAGCCAGCGGCGGGAGTCGAACCCGCAACCCCCGCATTACGAATGCGGTGCTCTGCCAATTGAAGCTACGCTGGCGGCGGCGTCCGAGCGCGGAACGGCGGTCGGAACCCCGAAAAGTAGCCCGGGGATCGGCCCACCGTCAAGGGTCTGCCCGGGGCCCGGTGGGAAATAAAAAAGTGGGGCCTCCGACCCGGCAGGAGCATCCTGCCATGAGCATGCGGGTCAGGGGCAAGTCGACCGCACGCCCGAACGAAGTCGGAGGCCCCACTTCGAATGAGTGAGTGGGTGTCGGGGCACGTCCCCGACGTCCGAACACGGGATGCACGGCCTGTGCCGAAAGACGAAAATTTTCGGTGCGTGTTTTTTGCGGCGTCCGGCCCACCCCGCGCCGCTCGCCGGCACCGTCGCGTTGCAAAATGCGTCGCCACACTGAGCCGGCTGCGGCATTTTGCCGCGCCCCATCCGAAACCCCGCGCCGTCGGTATGATTGGCCGGCGTCCCACCGGACCCGCGGCGCGCCGCGGCCCGTGCGGCGTGATGCTGCGTCGTCAGGAGACTTGCGGTGACTCCCCGCCTGCCCGCCATCGTCGGCCCCCACCACTGCGGCCCCGGCCACCCGCTCCTCGTGATCGCGGGGCCGTGCGTGATCGAGACGGAGTCGCTCTGCCTGCAGGTCGCCGAGGCACTTGCCGGCCTGGCCGCGCGGCTGCCGATCCAGGCGGTCTTCAAGGCCTCGTTCGACAAGGCCAACCGCACGAGCGCCGGGGCGTTCCGGGGCGTCGGCCTGGGCGGAGGGCTCGAGGTGCTCGAGAAGGTGCATCGGGCCACCGGGCTGCCCGTGACCACCGACATCCACCTGCCCGAGCAGGCCGCGGACGTGGCCCGCGTGTGCGACCTGATCCAGATCCCCGCCTTTCTCTGCCGGCAGACCGACCTCCTGCTCGCGGCCGCGGCGACCGGCCGCGCCGTGAACGTGAAGAAGGGGCAGTTCCTCGCGCCGGCCGACATGAGGCACCCGATCGCGAAGCTCCTCGCCGGCGGCTGCCAGGACATCTGCCTGTGCGAGCGCGGCACCTTCTTCGGCTACGGGCGCCTAGTCAACGACTTCGCCGGGCTCGTGACGATGCGGTCGTTCGGCGTGCCGGTGATCTTCGACGCCACGCACTCGGTGCAGCAGCCGGCCAGCCTCGGCGGCGCCACGGGGGGCGACCGGGCGCTCGTCGAGCCGTTGGCCCGGGCGGCGGCGGCCGTCGGGATCGACGGCCTGTTCCTCGAGACGCACCCCGACCCCGACGCCAGCCCGAGCGACGGCCCGAACATGGTGCCGCTGGAAAAACTGCAGGGCGTGCTCGAACGCGTGCTGCGGATCCACGAGGCGCGGCAGTTCACCGCCGCGGAGGCGGAGCACGACGCATGACTCCCCGCGCACGGATGCGGCCCGCCCCGCGGATGCGGCCCGCCCCGAACGTCACACGGCTGCTCCTGGCGGCCGTGGTCGTCATCGCCGCCGGATGCGGCGGCGGCGATGGACGGCGGCCGGCCCGCTTCGAGGCCGCGGACCCCGCGCCCCCCCGCCCCGCGGCGGCGCTGCCGCCGGCCGTGCGCCAGCAACTGCTCGACGGTGCGCTCACGGTGCTCGGCAGGCTCGATGCCTACGACGAGGCGGCGGCGTTCGCGCAGGTCTTCGACCGGCTCAACCAGTGGAGCCACGGCGCGATCGCGGCGGCGGGCGACGGGCAGCCCGCCTGGTCGCTCGATCCGCTCCACGGCACGCTTCCCCCGGTGCTCCGGGCCGTGGCCGACGCCGACGCGCTGGAGAGCGGCGTCTTCGTCGCCGAGGTGGACGTGCCGGCCCTGCGCGATCAGCGCTGGCTGGCCGACATCGCCGCCAGCGCGCGGGGCGACGCCGTCGACGACGTCGAGGTGGCCCGCAACCTGTTCGCGTGGACGGTGCGGTCGCTCGCGATCACGAGCGATCCTCCGCTGGTGCCCACCGACGCCACTCCGGGCACCCGCTGGTTCTCGCTGGGCGACGTGCTCCTCGCCGGTCGGGCGAGCGGGGCGCAGCGGGCGTGGGTGTTCCTCGAGCTGCTGCGGCACGCCGGGCTCGACGGCGTGATGCTGGCGACGGGCGATGCCGCGGCGGGACCGCTGCGGCCGTGGCTGCCGGCCCTGGTCTCGGGCGGCGAGGCCTTCCTGTTCGAACCCGTCTACGGCCTGCCTGTGCCCGGGCCGGAGGGCGCCGGCGTGGCGACGGTGCGGCAGGCGGCCGCCGATCCGGCCATCCTCCGGGCCCTCTCGCTTCCCGACCGGGCGTATCCGGTGCAGGCGGCCGACCTCGCGAAACTCTCGGTGCTCGTGCCGGCCGCGCCGGTGAATCTCGCCCGGCGGATGCACCTGCTCGACGGCCAGCTCGCCGGCGTCGCGAAGGTCGACCTCGCGATCGCGGCCACCGAGCTCGGAGCGACGGCCCTCGCGGCGCTGCCCGGCCCGGCCGACCCGGGCCGAGTGAGGCTCTGGGAGTTTCCCTGGGAGACGGCCCGGCGCGGCCGCGCCGCCGCCGTGGCGGCGGCGGCGGCGCAGGAACTCGCGCCCTTTGTGGTGGCGCTCGAGGCGACCGTGCCCGACGGGCGGGAGACGCGGCGGACGGTGCGGCCTCTCTACGCGGCGCGGCTGCGGGAGTTTCGCGGCGAGCTCGACGGACCCGACGGCGCCAAGGCCGCCTACATGCTGGCCCGCCCGTCGGCCGTGGTGATCGCCGATGTCGTGAAGCGGTCTCCCTCGGGGCAGGCCGCGGGGCTCGAGCGGCTCTACGAGACGATGAAGGAGGACGCCACCTACTGGCTCGGCGTGCTGACGCTCGGCGAGGGGCAATACGAGACGGCCGTCGACTACCTCGGCCGGATGGTCCTCGAGGCGGCGCCCGACAGCCGCTGGGCCGACGCGGCGCGGACGAACCTCGCGGCCGCCCAGGCGGCGCTCGGCCGCACGGCGGAGGCGAT